>CAZZWJ010000170.1:0-6843 GCA_964657875.1 uncultured Solirubrobacteraceae bacterium | reverse complement strand
ATGCCCATCGCCCGCAGTTGATCGAAGCGTTCGCGCATCCCGTCCTTGACGGTGTCCTTGAGGTAGATCACCCCGAGCACCTGGCTGTCGCGGGCAACCGCGAGCGGCGTGCCGCCCTCCCGGGCGATCCGGTCCAGCGCGTCGCGCAGCTCCTGGGGCGGGCGGCCGCCCTCGGCCTCGACGAAGCCGATGACCGCGTCACCCGCGCCCTTGCGCAGCCGCTGGCCGTCGACGTCGACGCCGCTCATCCGCGTCTGGGCGGTGAACGGGACGAACTCGGCGTTGAGCGCGTTCATGTCGCGCTCACGCAATCCGTACTGCTTGGCCAGGACGACGATCGAGCGGCCCTCGGGGGTCTCGTCGGCGAGTGAGGACAGCTGGGCGACCTCGGCCAGCTCGGCCTCCGAGACACCCGGCATCGGCACGAACTCCGCGGCCAACCGGTTGCCGATCGTGATCGTGCCCGTCTTGTCGAGCAGCAGCACGTCGACGTCCCCGGAGGCCTCCACGGCGCGACCCGAGAGAGCGAGCACGTTGCGGCGCACGAGCCGGTCCATGCCGGCGATGCCGATCGCCGACAGCAGCGCCCCGATCGTCGTCGGGATGAGCGCCACCAGCAGTGAGATGAGGCTCGTGTCGGAGATGTTGGTGTGGGCGAACAGGCCGAACGGGCGCAGCGTCGCGACCACGATCATGAAGATGAGCGTCAGGCCCGCGAGCAGGATGTTGAGCGCGATCTCGTTCGGGGTCTTGCGGCGCGCGGCGCCCTCGACGAGCGCGATCATCCGGTCCATGAACGACTGACCGGGCTCCTGGGTGATCTCGACGACGATCTCGTCGGAGAGCACCCGGGTCCCGCCGGTGACCGCCGAGCGGTCGCCGCCGGACTCGCGGATGACCGGTGCCGACTCGCCGGTGATCGCCGACTCGTCGACGGAGGCGATCCCCTCGATCACCGTGCCGTCGCCGGGGATCAGCTCACCGGCGGGCACGACGACCACGTCGCCCTTGGCCAGCTCGGCGGCCGGCTTCTGGGAACCGTCGCGCAGCGTCGCCACCGTGTCCTGGCGCATCGAGCGCAGCGTGTCGGCCTGCGCGCGGCCCCGGCCCTCGGCGAACGCCTCGGCGAGGTTGGCGAACACGACGGTCAACCACAGCCAGATCGTGATCGTGAGCGAGTACCAGGCCGGTTCGTTGCCCGAGAGGGCGTGATCCCCGAACAGCTGCATCACCCAGGTGACCGAGGTGACGAGGGCGCCCAGCTCGACGACGAACATCACCGGGTTGCGGATCTGCACGCGCGGGTCGAGCTTGACGAAGCTGTCGATCACGGCGCGCCGCGCGAGCTCGCCGGTGAACACCGAGCCGGTGCGACGCGACGAGGTCGCCGCGGGCGGGGCGGGCGGGGTGGCGGTGCTGGTCATCGGTGGCCGTCCTTCACGAGCGCGAGGTTGAGCTCCAGCACGTTCACCGACGGTTCCCCGGAGAACCCGAGGCCCCGCTGGCCGGTGAATCGGTGGACGAGTGACATGACCCGCGACAGCGCAAGGTGGTCGACGGCCGCGATCCGATGGGCCTGGATGTCGGCGTTGGCCGGCGAGATGTCGGGGTCGATGCCCGAGGCCGAGGTGTCGACGGCGTCGACGGGGACCGCGGCGATCGTCAGCGACCGGTCATAGGGCCGGTTGAGCGCCAGGTAGGCCTGGGCGTTGGCGGCGATCGCGTCCTTGGTGGAGACGTTGTTGGGGCCGAGGTTCGCGAACGACGTCGCGGCGGCGTTGTCGGCCGGGAGGGTGCCCGACGGGCGGGTCTGAAAGTACCGCGGGTCGGGCGTGGTGACCGGCTCGCCGTCGGACATCTTCACCTTGCCGTCCTTGGTGTGGACGAGATCGGTGAACGACTGCCCGATCTCCTTGGAGCCGACGAGCTGACCGCCGCGGTGGACGAGCTGGCCGTTGGCGTTGCCGGGGAAGGCGACCTGGCCGATCCCGGTGACGAGCAGGGGGTAGAGGATGCCGAGCAGCAGCGTGAGGCCGAGCATCGACGTGATCGCGGTGCGGATGTCTTTTCTCATGAGTAGAGGTGTCCGGTGAGGCCCTGGACGACGGGGCCGAGGAGGAGGGCGGGGAAGAAGGTGAGCGCGCCGACGAGGATGATCACGCCGATGAGCAGCACGACGAACGTCGCGTTGTCGGTGCGCATCGTCCCCAGCCCCGGTGGGCTGACCCGTTTACCGGCCAGCAGGCCGGCGATCGCCAGGGTGAACAGGATCGGCCCGTAGCGGGCGAGCAGCATCGTGAAGCCGCCCAGCAGGTCGGCGAACGTGATCCCGTGCGAGCCCGCGAGGTTGCCGGCGGTGCCGGAGTAGCCGGTGTAGCCGGCGAATGCCGAGCCGTTGTTGTTGGCCTGCGACAGGTAGGCGTAGAACGTCTCCGACAGTCCCTGGGGGCCGACCCCGACCGATGAGATCGACGCCCGGCCGGCGGCCGACGCGGTTGCCAGCGCGGTGGAGAAGAGCGCCGCCAGGGGGGTCAGCAGCAGGCCGAGGGCGACGAGCTTGATCTCGCGGCTCTCGATCTTCTTGCCGAGGTACTCCGGCGTCCGTCCCACCATCAGACCGCCGATGAAGACCGCGAGCAGGACGTAGAGGAGCATCGAGTACAGCCCCGTGCCGACGCCGCCGAAGATCGTCTCCGACGCCGAGATGTTGGCGAACGGGATCGCCCCGCCGATGCCGGTGAAGGACTCGATCGCGGAGTTCACCGCACCGCAGGAGGTGACCGTGGTGACGACGTCGTAGAGCGCCGAGCCGGCGATCCCGAACCGCTGCTCCTTGCCCTCCAGGTTGCCGCCGTCGGAGTGGGCGATCCCCGCGGTGTGGATGCCCGCCGCATGCTGGGCGGGGGAGCCGTGGGCCTCGGCGATGTAACAGACGATCACCGCGCCCAGGAACATGATCATCATCGCGCCGTAGATCGCGTAGCCCTGGCGCTTGAAGCCGACCATGCGCCCGTAGGCGAAGACGAGCGCGGCGGGGATGATGAGCACGGCGAGCATCTCCACGAAGTTGGAGAAGCCGGTCGGGTTCTCAAACGGATGGGCGGAGTTCGTGTTGAAGAAGCCGCCGCCGTTGGTGCCGATGAGCTTGATGCCCTCCTGGGAGGCGACCGGCCCCAGCGCGATGTGCGAGGCGCCGCCGCTGGTGAGCCCGTGGGCGAACAGGTAGGTCGTGAAGTTCTGAATCGAGCCCTGGAAGATGAGCAGGACCGCGACCACGATCGACAGCGGCAGGAGCACGTACAGGCAGGTGCGGACCATGTCCTGCCAGAAGTTGCCCAGCGACTTGCCGCTGCGCCCCACGATCCCGCGGATGAGGGCGACCGCGACGACGATGCCGACGCCCGCCGAGACGAAGTTCTGCACGGTGAGACCGGCCATCTGGCTGAAGTAGCTCAGGGACGTCTCGCCGCTGTAGTACTGCCAGTTGGTGTTGGTGAGAAACGACGACGTGGTGTTGAACGACACGTTCCACGGCATCGAGTGGTAGTGGAGGGGGTTCAGGCCCGTCCAGTCCCAGAAGGTCTGTGTGCGCAGGATGATGTAGAGCAGCAGCCAGCCGACCAGCGAGAACCACAGCAGCGACTTGGCGTACTGCTTCCAGTCCTGGCCGACGTCGGGGTCGGTGGCGAAGCACCGGTACAGCAGCCGCTCGACCGGTCCCAGCACCGGGTCCAGCCAGGTGCGGCCGCCGGTGTAGACGGCGGCCATGTAGCGGCCCAACGGCAGTGCGAGCGCGGTGAGGATCGCCACGAAGGCGACGATGGTGATCCAGCCCAAGAGCGTCATGCGATGCCTAGAACTTCTCGCCGCGAAGCAGCGCGTAGAGGAGATAGATGCAGACGATCGCCGAGGCGATCAGCCCGAACAGGTCGGCGCCGCTCATATGCGGTCGATGCCTTCCAGCAACGCGAACAGAACCGCGAAGCAGAGAACTCCGAGAAAGATGGCGAGGATGTCCATGGCCCGCATCCTGGATCCGTCGCCGTCAACACGACGTGAAGAACGGCTCATGCGACATACAGGGTTTGTGAAGAATCTGCCCGCTGCCCCTCTATCGTGGCGCGCCGTGACGCGACACCGGGCCCACCGACCGCGGCGCCCGGGCCGCTGATGGCCGGCGGTCCCGACGTCCCCGTCCGGCCGCGCGCCGCCAACCTCGGGGATTTCACGGTGACGCCGCGCACGCTGTACGTCGCGCTGTGGGCGATCCCGGTCGGCGCCGCCGGTGCCGGGGCCGCGTTCTGCCTGCTGCGACTGATCGGGTTGATCACCAACCTCGTCTTCAACCACCGCGTCTCGACGGCGCTGGCCAACCCCGGCGCCCGCCACCACAGCCCGCTGCTCATCCTGTTCGCGCCGATCATCGGCGGCCTGATCGTCGGCGTCATGGCCCGCTATGGATCGGAGCGGATCCGCGGCCACGGGATGCCGGAGTCGATCGAGGCGATTCTCGTCGGCGCCAGCAAGGTCCAGCCGCGGGTCGCGGTGCTCAAGCCGGTGTCCGCGGCGATCTCGATCGGGACCGGTGGCCCGTTCGGCGCCGAGGGCCCGATCATCATGACCGGCGGTGCGATCGGCTCGGTGATGGCGCAGCTGCTCGACCTCACCAACGTGGAGCGCAAGACGCTGCTCGTCGCCGGCGCCGCGGCCGGGATGACCGCCGTGTTCGACTCGCCGTTGTCGGCGGTGCTGCTCGCGATCGAGGTGCTGCTGTTCGAGTTCAAGCCGCGTTCGCTGGCCCCCGTCGTGGCCGCGGTGACGACGAGTGCCCTGTTGCGCGGGCCGCTGATCAGCACCCATGCGCTGTTCCTCGTCGTCCCCCACCACGTCCATCTCACCGCGCTGGACGAGATCCTCTGCATCGCGGTGGGGGCGACCGGCGGCCTGCTGGCGATCGTCGCCACCCAGCTCGTCTACCGCTCCGAGGACGCCTATGAGCGCCTGCCGCTGCACTGGATGTGGTGGCCGGCGATCGGGGGCCTCATCATCGGCGTCGGCGGGCTGATCGAGCCCCGCGCGCTCGGAGTCGGCTACGACGTGATCGACTCCCTGCTCACCGGCCGCGCCGGGCTGTCGCTGATCGTCGGGATCCTCGTCGTCAAGACCCTGATCTGGTCGCTGTCGCTGGGCTCGGGCACGTCGGGGGGCGTGCTCGCGCCGACGTTCATGATCGGGGCCGCGCTCGGAGCCCTCGAGGGTCACGTGCTGCCGGGCGTCTCGCCCGGGTTCTGGGCGCTGATCGGCCTCGCCGCGTGCGTCGGGGGAGTCATCCGGGCGCCGCTCACCGGCGTCGTGTTCCCGCTCGAGCTCACCCACGAGTGGTCGATGCTCGTCCCCTGCCTGGTCGGCTCGCTGTCGGCGTTCACGGTGTCGGTGCTGCTGCTCAAGCGTTCGGTGCTCACCGAGCGGATCGCCCGGCGCGGCTTGCATCTCTCCCAGGAGTACGCGGCCGACCCCCTCGAGATGCAGCTCGTCGCCGAGGTGATGCGCGAGGATCCCCTCGCCGAGGACCTCCTCGACGACGAGCCGCAGACCGGTGGCACGGCGCCCGCGCGCGTCGTCGCCCACCCCGACGAGACGCTGCGCGACGTCGCCCGCCGGATGGGCGAGGCGCAGGTCAGCAGCGCGCGCGTCGTCGCCCGCACCGACCCGACCCAGGTCGTGGGTCGGGTCACCGCCGCGGATCTGCTCAAGGTCGCCGCCCGGGACCAGGCGTGGGAGCGCGACCGCGAGCGGGTCCTGCGACCGCGGTTGCCGGTCCGGGCTCGCCGCCGCCCGCCGCGGACCGGCGACGCGCCGCCCGAGCGCTGAGCGGCGTCTCCGGTGCACGCCGACGCACCCGGGCTGACAGACAGACGCCGCGTGAGCGATGATGGTGGGATGGCTGAGAACTCTTCCACCCGCAGTGTCAAGATCGGCGCCGATGAGCGCACCGGCTGGTCCTCGGAGCGGCCCCGCCGCGACGGAGCCCCTCCGCGCCCCACCGATATCTCAGAGAAGTGCCGGGTCCTGCGTCCCACCGACCGGATGCGCTACTCGCCCGGCAGCCTGGTCGTGATCGCCGGCCCCGCCGGGGTCGACGTGGATCGCTTCGCCGATCGGATCGTCGAGGAGCGCGGCGCCGTGCTGTCGCTGGCCAAGGTCCGCGCGCTGCTCGCCGGGCGCGTCCCCGAGGGCGATCTGGAGGACAAGGCCCAGACGCTGCTCGACACCGCGGTCGCCAAGCGCCTGGAGGCCCGTCAGTCGGTCGTCGTCCCCGTCGAGGGCCTCGAGCCCGAGGGCCGAGAGCGGTTCGTGCGTCCCGCGCACGGGGTGCGCCGGCCCCGCCATCTGATCCTCGTCGACGGCAGCCCCGACCAGGTCACCGACGAGGAGCGCCCGCTGCTCGACGAGCTGCGCCGGGGGCTGGACGCCGGCGACGTCGGCCGCGAGGGCTTTCAGACGGCGATGCGCCTCGGCGGTCAGACCCGTGACGAGCTCAAGCGCATCGTGTTCGCCCGCCCGCCCGCCGACAACTAGAAATCCCGTAGGCGTCGACCCGGCTCCCGCGCAGGTGATCTGAAAACGATGCCCCGCGTCGCCGTGCTCGACGACTATCAGCGCCGCGCGATCGACTGGGCGGACTGGGCCTCACTGGGCTCTGACTTCGACGTGAGCTTCTTCGCCGAGGCGATGTCGGCGGCAGAGCTCCCGGTCACGCTCGCCGGCTTCGAGATCCTCGTGCTCATGCGCGAGCGCACGAAGTTTCCCCGGGAGGTGCTTGAGCAGCTGCCGGATCTGCGC
>CAZZWJ010000169.1:0-6869 GCA_964657875.1 uncultured Solirubrobacteraceae bacterium | reverse complement strand
TCTCGTCTCGTCGAGCTACAAGCGATTCCTCGAAAACACGATCCGCGCGAACGCCTCCGGGACGCCGTCCACGATCGACGCGGCGGCGACGACGCAGATGTGCAGGTCCGGGACGAGGGTGAGCACGCGTCGCCCCTGACCCGGGCCGGCGTCCAGGACGATCGTCCCGGTCTGCGCGATCGCCAGCGCGCACGTGGTGAGCACCCCGTCACACGCGTCGAGGTCGGCGGTCGACAGCCGGGGCTCATCGGCCCGGGGGACGATCGCCTCCGGGATCCAGCGGGGATCCAGCCCCGGGGCGACGGCGAGCACCGTCGCCACGTGGCGCGCGCAGACCGCGGCGACCGTCGCCCGCACCGCGTCCGGCGTGGCGGTGCAGCGGGTCACGGTCGCGCGGTATTCCCCGCAGCGCTCGGCGAAGCGATCGACCGGGTCCCCCGCGGCACCCGGCGACGGCACCCTGAGGTAGGCGGCCGCCGGATCGGGGTCGAGGCTCGGATCCCAGGCCCGGGGCTCGTCGTCGGGCACGTCGCGCAGCGCGTCACGGATCGCCCCGAGCATCTGCTCCCGGGCGCTCACCCGTCGCCCTCCCGGCTCGCCCACCACTCGCGGAACGTCTGAGCCGGCGGCACCGGCAGATCCCGGGACCGAGTCCACGCGCCGACCGGACCCGGCAGCCGGCGGTCGATCCGGCCGTCCCGCGCAAGCGGGGCCGCCGCCGCCCGACCGGCCCGCTGAGCCAGCACGTAGCGGCGCGGATGACCGAGCACTCCGGCCAACGCCTGCATCGTCGCGCGCTCGGCGCCCGCCGCGACGCGGCCGGCGCGCGTCGCCTCCGGGGAGCGCACGATGCGGTTGCGCAGGTGGACGAGGACCGACGGGATGTCGATCTTCACCGGGCAGACGTCGTAACAGGCGCCGCACAACGACGAGGCCCAGGGCAGTGACCGGTGCTCGGTGAGGCCCGACAGCTGGGGGGCGAGGATCGCCCCGATCGGCCCCGGATAGACCGATCCGTAGGCGTGGCCGCCGGTGCGCTCATAGACCGGGCAGACGTTGAGGCACGCCGAGCAGCGGATGCAGTGCAGCGCCTGGCGCCCGACCGTGTCCGCGAGGGTCGCGGTGCGTCCGGCGTCGAGCAGCACGAGATGAAACTCCTGGGGGCCGTCGCCGGGGGTGACCCCGGTCCACAGCGACGTGTACGGGTTCATCCGCTCCGCGGTCGAGGAACGGGGCAGCAGCTGGAGCATCACCTCGAGGTCGGCGAAGCGCGGCAGCAGCTTCTCGATCCCCATCACCGTGATCAGCGTCCGCGGCAGCGTTGTGCACATCCGTCCGTTGCCCTCGGACTCCACGACGCACACGGTGCCGGTCTCCGCGACCGCGAAGTTGGCCCCGCTGATCGCCACCTCGACGGACAGGAACCGTTCGCGCAGGTAGCCCCGGGCCGCCTCCGCGAGCTCCGCGGGCGTGTCCCCGAGCGCTGACCGGCCGGGCAGGGCGCGTCGGAAGAGCGCCCCGATCTCGGCGCGGTTGCGGTGGATCGCGGGGACGAGGATGTGCGACGACACGTCCCCGGCGAGCTGGTTGATGAGCTCCGCCAGGTCGCTCTCGGTGACCGCGATGCCGCGGGCGCCCAGCGCCGCGTTGAGCTCGATCTCGTCGGTCGCCAGTGATTTGACCTTCATCACCTCGCGCGCGCCGGCGCCCACCACGAGGTCGCCGACGATGCGGTTGGCGCTCGCCGCGTCGGGCGCCCAGTGCACGGTCCCGCCGGCGGCCGTGACCTGCCGCTCGAGCGCCTCCAGGTGGACGTCGAGATGGCGCAGTGCCCGTTCCTTGATCCGGCGCCCCGCTTCTCGCAGCTGCTCCCAGTCGGTGACCTCGGCGACCGCCCGGGCGCGCTTGTCCCGGATCGTGTGGGTCGCGTGGCGCAGGTTGTCGCGCAGTTGGGCGTTCTGCAGCTCGGCGCGGGCCGCCTCGGGAAAGCCGCCGCCGCTCATGACCCGTCCGCGGTCGCGGCGAGGATCTCGGCCAGGTGCGCGGTGCGCACGCCGGTGCGTCCGCGCGACAGGCCCCCGCCGATGTGCAGCAGGCACGAGCTGTCGACCGCGGTGCAGACCTCGGCGCCGGTCTCGAGGATCGCCCGCGTCTTGTCGGCGAGCATCGCCGCGGAGGTGTCGGCGTTCTTGACCGCGAACGTGCCGCCGAACCCGCAGCAGCTCGCGGCGTCGGGCAGCGTGACGAGATCGATGCCCCGGACCCGCTCGAGCAGTCGCTGGGGCGCGTCGCCGACCTGCAGCAGGCGCAGCGAGTGACAGCTCGGGTGATAGGTGACGCGGTGGGGGAAGTAGGCCCCCACGTCCGCCACGCCGAGCCGCTCGACGAGGAACTCCGACAGCTCGAACATGCGGCCGGCGAGCGCGTCCGCCCGGCGCTCGAGGGTGATGTCGCCCGACTCCCGGGCCAGGCGCCCGTACTGGTGGCGGACCATCGCCACGCACGATCCCGACGGCGCGACGATCGCATCCAGACGGTCGTCGTCGAACACCTCCACGAAGCGTCGCATCAGCGGCCGGGCCTGATCGTCGTAGCCGGAGTTCGCGTGCATCTGCCCACAGCACGTCTGCGCGGCGGGGAACTCGACGGCATGACCCAGGCGCTCGAGCAGCCGCACCGTCGCGCGCCCCGCCTCCGGAAACAGCGTGTCGGTGACGCAGGTGATGAACAGGCCGATGCGCATCCTCACCGTGACTATCGCCGATCGACGCCGGCGCGTCGCGACTCGAGATCTAATCTGAGCCCCATGACCGTCTTCACCGCCGGGGCGATCGCGCTCGCGGTCGTGTGGACCACGCTCACCAATCTCGCCTATCAGCGTGAGCACGATGCCGCGGCGGCGATGCCGAGCCTGTCGATGCGCCGCCCGATCGAGTCGGTGCGCCTGCTCCTCGGCGACCGGACCTGGGTCATCGGCTTCGCCCTCGAGGGCGGTGGGTTCGCCTGCTACGCGGGGGCGGTCGCGCTCGGATCGCTCGCGCTCGTGCAGAGCATCGGCGCCGGGGGCATCGGGGTGCTCGCGTGGCTGTCGGCGCGGGTGAGCGGTCAGCGGCTCGGCCGCCGTCAGCTCGCCGGAGTGCAGCTGTCGGTGCTCGGGCTCGCCGCGCTCGGGGTCTCGCTCGTGCGCGGCGGCGGACAGGGATCACGCGGTGAGACGGCACCGATCCTGCTGTGGCTGCTCGTCACCGCCCTGGTCGCGACCGCGGTGCTCGGCGTCGGACGGGTGCGCGGCGGACTCGCGGTCGCCGAGGGGATCGCCGGCGGCCTCTTCTCCTCGATCGGGGACCTGTCGACCAAGCTCGCGACCCAGGGCGCCGGCCGGCTGGCGTTCGTGATCACGCTGATCATCGGCTACGTGGTCGGCACCGCCCTGCTGCAGCTCGGCTACCAGCGCGGGGGAACGCTCACCGTCGCGGGCATCGGGACCCTCTTCACCAACGCTGTGCCGATCCTCGCCGGTTCGGTGCTGCTCGCCGAGCCGGTGCCCAGCGGGCCGCTCGGGGTGCTGCGCATCGCTGCGTTCTGCGCGGTGGTGATCGGCGCGATCCTGCTCGCCTCGCCTGATCGAGCCCGGCCCGCCGACGCCGAGACCGCGACAATCACCGCATGACCGCGCCGCCACTGACCCGGGGTCCCGACGGGCGCTTTCACCCGCGCACCGAGGCGGAGGTCTCGGCGCTGATCCGCTTCGCCGCCGCCCACGGCCGGCGACTGCGGGTCCGGGGCGCCGGTCACGCGCCGGCGGGGACGGTCGCCGTCGATGACCCCGACGATCTCCCCGTCAGCCTCGATGAGATGCGCGCGCTGCGGGTCGTCGATGAGGCGCGACGGATCGTCGAGGCGCAGGCGGGGATCCACCTCGGCAGCGACCCGGCGAGCGGTCCGGCGGGCGCCTTGGAGAACAGCCTGCTGTCGCAGTTGGCCGAGCGCCACGGCTGGACGCTCTCCACGACCGGCGGGATCACCCACCAGGCCCTCGGCGGCTATCTGGCCACGGCATCGGCGGGGGGAACGCTCCAGCACTCGCTGCTGGACCAGGTGGAGTCGGTCACGTTCGTCGATGGACGCGGCGAGGTGCGCGTCGTCGCCCGGGGCGAAGCGTCACCGGGGCTGGAGGCGGTGCTGCCGAGCCTCGGCCTGCTGGGGGTGATCACCGCCGTCCAGATCCGCTGTGAGCCGCTGTTCACGATCGCCGGCCAGGAGTCGATCGTCGACCTCGAGCACGCCGCCATCGATCTCACCGGGCGCGGCCGCGACGGGCGTCCGTCGCTGGCGGCGTTCCTCACCGACGCCGAGTACGCACGCATCGAATGGTGGCCGCAGCGCGGCGCCGAGCGACTGCTCATCTGGCAGGCCCAGCGCACGGCGCCCCAGCCGGGGTTTCGCCGCCACGGCTATGAGGAGTTCACCGCCTACCCGGTGCTCGCGGAGGCGCTCATGAGCGCTCTGCTGGTGATCTTCGGCAACCTCGAGGACCTGGACCGCACGCCCGGGATGCTGCGCCGCAACGCCGACCACATCGTCGAGGTGCTCGACGCGATCGATGCCGTGCGACCACCGTCGCGGTTGCGGGTCCTCGTGCGGCGGCTGTTGCCGATCGCGCTGCGCGCTCTGGCCCGGATCACCCCGCGGCTGGGGCGGCTGGGGGGGCCGCTGCGACGGTCTCTGCCCCGGCTGGTGCCCGCGATGCTCGGCTTCATCCTCCCTCTCGACTCCCGCAAACCGGCGATCCGGCGTGACGAACCGCAGTCCTTTCACGACTGGGGCTGGCAGGGGTTGCCGATGGACAATCAGGCCAGCGACGTGCTGCTCGCCACCCAGTTCACGGAGCTGTGGGTCCCGCTGGGACGCTCCGAGCAGGTGATCGGAGTGCTGCGCGACTACTTCGCCGAGCCCGAGCTGACCCTGGACTCCCTGCATCGCACGGGCCTCTTCGCCTATGAGCTCTACGGGGCGCCGGCCGCCACGGGATGGCTGCATCCCGGCTACTCCGACGGCGTGGACGAGTGGCGCGACGGGTCGTTGCGCCTCGACGTCTACTGGTTCGCCGACAACGCCGAGGATCCGAGGGATCGCTTCTTCGTGCAGTTCTGGGCGCTCTTGCGCGACCACGAGATCCCGTTTCGCCTGCACTGGGGCAAGCAGCACCCCTACTCCGCGGCGGACGACCGTGACTGGGTGGACCTGCTCGCCTCCCGCTATCCGCGGTGGGCCGACTTCCTCACGCTGCGCGCCGAGATGGATCCCGACGACGTCTTCCTCACCGACTACTGGCGCGATCGTCTGGGGGTATGGCCGCCCGGACCTCAAAGCCGTTGAGGGTGAGCGGGCCGAACGACGTGATGAGCGCGACGTCGACGGCGTCGCGTCCCCGGCCGACGATCACCCGACCCGTCCGGGGGGTGTTGTTACGAGCGTCGAAGGTGTACCAGTGGCCGTCCAGATACGCCTCGAACCACGCGGCGAAGTCCATCGCCTCGGTGGGCGGTGGGATGTCGACGTCGGGGATGTATCCGAACACGTAGCGGGCCGGGATGTTGAGCGCGCGGCAGAACGTGATCGCGAGATGCGCGAAGTCGCGGCAGACGCCCTGACCGGCCCGGTAGGCGTCGGCGGCGGTGGTCCACGGGTTCGACCCCCCGGGGGTGAACTCCAGATGGTTGTGGACGTAGTCCACGATCGCCTGCACCCGCTCCCAGCCGGGGGTGACCTGGCCGAAGCGCTGCCAGGCCTCGTGTCCGAGCTCATCGGGCAGGCAGAACCGGCTCGGCATCGTGAAGCTGAGGACGTCGTCGGGCAGCGAGCCGATCAGATGCTCGGCGGCCGTGGTGACGATCAGGTCGGCGGGCTGGGCGACCACGACATCGGCGTCGTAGCTGACCGTGGAGCTGCCGCCGGCCAGCGTGATCCGCTCACAGCGATTTCCGTAGTGGTCGACGTAGGTGTGGTGAAACGCGTCCGCCGACCAGCGCTCGTCGCGGATCGACAGACCCGGCTGCGGACGCGGTGCGACCTGCATGATCGCCTCCGCCGGCTGGTGGGTGAACACCTCGAAGGTGCAGCCCACGCGCAGCGCGAGCCCCGCCGGAGCTGCGCTCTCACCCTCGCGGGTATCTGCCGTCGACGTCATCCACGAGCAGCATGGCAGGTGCTGTCAACCGACCGCAGACGTCGGTGCCGGCCGGCCCGACGGGGCGGTCGTCGCGGTGAGCCATTCGGTGGCGGCGGGGAGGTGCGCGGGGTCGATGTGATGGGCGGCGTCGGACTCGTGGTAGCCGACCGCGAGGCCGCCGGCGAGCAGCTGCGCGCGGGCGCGGCGGGCGAAGGCGACGTCCATGACCGGGTCCCGGCGGCCATGGGCGATGAAGACCGGCAGGTCCGGGCGGGATCCGAGATCGGGCCGCCAGCCCTCGACGGTCGGGACGAATCCCGAGAACGCGATGATGCCGGCGGGCGTCGGGCGCTCGCCGCCGAGACCGAGCGCGTAGCTCATCACCGAACCCATGGAGAAGCCTCCGAGCACGGTGCGGGCCGGGCGGATCCCGGTCCGCGCCCACACCTCGTCGTGGAAGGCGGCGAGCTGCGCGAAGGCGTCGTGGAACGTGTCGGGGTCCGGGTAGCCGACCCGCGGCACCGCGTACCAGTGCGCGCCGGGTGAGCCGGGCACCGTGAGCGGGCCCCGAGGCGTCACCACGTGCAGGCGCCGCTGCGGGTCGATGACGTCCGCGAGGCCGAGCAGGTCGTCTTCGTCGGCCCCGCGCCCATGGTGCAGCACGAGCAGCCCCGCGGACTCAGCGTCGTGACCGGGG
>CAZZWJ010000168.1:0-6893 GCA_964657875.1 uncultured Solirubrobacteraceae bacterium | reverse complement strand
CCGGATGCCGGCCGACGTTCATCACTTCCAATGGACCCCGGTGCCGTGGGTCGACGCGGCGCTGCTCGGGCCCCGCCCCCGGGTGCTCACCGTCCACAACGCGGCACCGCGCAGCGGGCGGCTCGGCCGCGAGCGGGCGCAGCGCGCCGTCATCGACCGCATGGACGCGCTCATCGTCCACTCGGAGTTCGGCGCCGAGCGGTTGCGCGAACGCGGGGTCGCCGACGCGCGCATCCACGTCGTCGCCCACGGCGCGTTCTCGCCTGGACGGCCGGCGGCGCTGCCCCCCGAACTGACCGACGACGGATCGCCGGTCGTGCTCATGTACGGGCTGCTGCGGCCCTACAAGGGCCTGTCGACGCTGCTCGCCGCCTGGCGGGGCATCGACGGCGCGCAGCTGTGGATCGCCGGGCGGGCGATGATGGCGCTGCCCGAGCTCCCCGCCGGGGTCTCGCTCGTCGCCCGTCACATCGCCGACGGGGAGGCGAGCGCGCTGCTGCGCCGCGCCGACGTGGTCGTGCTCCCCTATGCGCCCGACGGACGGATCGACGGGTCGGGCGTGCTCGCGGCGGCGCTGGGGGCGGGCGCCGCGACCGTCGTCTCGGCGGTCGGGGGGCTGGGGGAGATCGCGCGGACGGGCGCGGCGATGTCGGTCACCGCCGGGGACGCCGACGCGCTGCGCGACGCACTGGCGGGACTGATCGCCGACCCGGACGCCCGGGCCGCGCTCGCCGACCGGGCGCGAGCCGCAGCCGCCGGACCGTACTCGTGGGATGCGGTCGCGCAGCGGACGCTCGCGGTCTACGCGTCGTTGCGCTGAGCGGCCTTCTCGGCCTCGAAGAGGTTCCCGGCTTCGGGGTCGATCCGCATGGAGAGCGCGGAGAGGGCGGCCAGTGACATCGACACCCCGCGGTAGAGGATGACCGCGGTCAGCGAGGGCGCGAGCGGCTCGTGGACCCAGTACAGCGAGAAGGTGAGCAGGACCTGGATGAACCCCGCCCCGCCGAGCGGCAGCGTGCGGCGGCTGAGCAGATAGGCGGTCGCGTAGGCGAGGACGAGACTCTCCCACGGAGGTCGCAGACCGAACGTGCGCGTCGCGAAGTACAGCGTCGCCATGTCGGCGGCCCAGTAGACGAGGATCCCTGTCCACGCCCCCGGGGCGCGTCGCGGATGGCGGGTGAGCCCGAGCACGTCACGGAGTCCGCGTGACAACGCGGCGAGGGGCATCCGATGGTCCGGCGAGACGTCCTCGGGGGCCCTCCAGCGGGAGATCACGACCGCGATCGCGGTGCCGATCGGGACCGCGATCAGCCACGGCCAGCTCAGCGACGTCGGCAGCGACGGGTCGAAGATGAGCGCGGGAATCGACACCGCGAAGGCGATCCACACGAGGGAGATGAACTCCAGTCCCCCCAGCTCGAGCACCGCGCGCAGCGCCGCGCGTCGGTCGAGACCGAGCCGCTCCAGGACGCGGCGGTCAAACCCGAAGCCTCCCGAGACGGCGAATGCGGTGAAGCCCGAGAGCACGAGACCGATGCCGACGTGACGCGTGAGACGCCGACCGGCGGCCTGCCCGACGACGCCGCGGTAGGCGCCGACGTACGCGCTCAGGCTCATCGCCTGGGCGATAAAGCCCGCGATCAGCCACTGCGGACGGACGTGGCCGAAGGCCCGGCCCACCTCGTGCAGCCCGGCGACCTCGCCGATCGCGAGCGTCGTCACGACCGTGACCGCGACGGCCGCCAACGAGGCCACGAACGGGTGACGGGCCGCGAGGCCGATCACCCGCGTGGGTCGGCCCTCAGTGCTCATTGATCACCGGGTGTCGTCAACATAGGACCTGTGGGGAAGAACTCCGAACGTGCGGTGATCATCGCCCACGAACCGGCGTCGCCGCGCCCGGCGGTCGCGGTGGTGATGCCGTTCGCCGGCACGACCGCCGAGGCCCGGGAGGCCCTCGCCGCGCTCGCCGTCCTCGTCACCCGCCCGGGGGACCGGGTGCTGCTCGCCGACAACTCCCAGACGTTCCCCACCGGCGGGCGCGATCCCGGCGACCTCGCGACCACCTTCGCCGGCGACCCCCCGACCGCCCCGATCGTCGTCCCCGCCCCCGGCGAGCACTCCCCGGCCCGTGCCCGCAACGCCGGCGCCGCCGCGGGCGTGGGGGGGACCGAGATCCCGTGGCTGCTCTTCCTGGACGCCGACTGCCGGCCCTCGCCGGGCCTCATCGACGCGTTCTTCACCCAGCCGATCTCCGACACCGTCGGCGCGGTGGCGGGTGAGATCCACGCGATCCCGAGCGGGGACGGCCTCGCCGCCCGCTTCGGGACCTCCCGCAACTTCCTCAACTCCGCGACGCACATGGCCCACCCGTTCCGTCCCCGCGTCTCGGCGGCCAACCTGCTCGTGCGCCGCCGCGCCTTCGAAGCCGTCGGCGGGTTTCGCGAGGGGATCCGCACCGCCGAGGACACCGACTTCTGCTGGCGCCTGCAGGCTGCCGGGTGGACGCTCGCGGTGTGCCCGGAGGCGACCGCCGGCCATGCGTACCGCGCCTCGCTGCGCGAGCTGCGCGCCCAGTGGCGCGGTTACGCCGCCGGTCGCGCGTGGCTGGGACGGACCTACCCCGGGTTTGCGCCCGAGCCCGCGCTCAAGCGGGCGCTGCGCCGCGCCGGCCTCGGTGCCCTCCCCGGCGTCGGTCGTCACGCTCCGGCCCCCGGCTCCGGCGCGCCGCTCACCGCCGCCCGCGTGAACCCCGGCACCCCGCCGCGCTCTCCGCGCGAGCGAATCGAGTTCCTGTTCGTCGACGTGCTGCTCGGGATCGAGGAGCTGCGCGGGTTTCGCCGGACCAACCGCCCCCGGTGACGACATCGTGCCCGCTGGCGTCTACGGACCCGGTCCGCCCGCCGCCGCCGTGGGCCCGGGGCTCACCTCCGCGGCGCGCTCACGCCGGAAGTGCACGAGGATGAGCACGCTCACCAGCGACACGTACACGCACCACACCGACGTGAGCTCGTCGAAGCGCACGATCGCGGCGCCGACCACCCCGAGGAGGCTCACCGCGCCGAACCAGCGCAGCCGGGCCGGGCTTGAGATGAGCGCCGGACCGCAGGTGACCGTCACGTAGAGCAGGCCGATCAGCAGGTCGTTCGGCGTGTGGGTGATGTAGTCGATGCAGCGCGCCTGCTCGACGGCCCCCACCGGGTAGGCGGTGACCTGCCACAGCAGGTAGGCGCCGAGGGCGACGCCGATCCCGACCAGCGGCCACATCCAGCCCCGCCGGCGCCGGTCGGGCTCAAGCAGCGTGAACCCGAGGGGGACGAGCGCCGGCAGCACCGCGTGGGCGTAGACGATGTAGGTCTCCTTGGCGGTATCCCCGAGTCCGGCGGAGACCTGCCCGCGCAGGCCCAGCCACACGAACGCCTCGACGAGCTGATGCAGGCCGAACAGCAGCGGCAGCGCCCCGACGATCAGCTCGCGCCGGACCCGTACGCGTCGCAGCGTCACGACGCCCATCGCACTCACCACCGCGCCGGCGCTGAAGTCGGCGTCCGGTGAGAAGCACATGGGGGCGTGACCCTACTCAGAGACCCCGAGCCCGGCCGACCGCCACTCTCACGCGGCCGAGTCCGAACCCGCCGCCGCGTCGGTGGCCCGCGTCCCCTCGGCCTGCTCCCACACGACCGGCACCCCCTCGCGCAGGTAGCGCCACAGTCCCGCGACGGTCGCCGAGGTGATGAGCAGGTAGTACCAGGCAAGTCCCGCCAGCGGCACCCGCACGCGGCGCGCGCCGCAGGCCGCCAACGCCAGCCACCCGATCTGCAGCCACAGCGCCACCGCGTACACGAGCCGGGTCGGGGCGAGCAGTGCGCAGCTGAGAAACGCCACGATGTGCAGCACGCCGCTCAGGTAGCGCAGCAGCCGGTGGGACACGATCTCGATCAGGAACAGGGGCCCGCCGCCGCGCAGCATCCGGCCGCCGGCGACGTGCTGCCAGCAGCGCGCCGACATCCTCACCTTGCGCCGATACTCATCCTCGGAGTCGGCCGCCGGCGACTCCCAGGCGACGGCGGAGGCGTCGGAGACCGCGCGACGTCCGCGCTGGACGAGCCGGTAGGGCAGACCGAGGTCGTGCCCGGCCCGCCCCCCGGGATCGCTGAACAGGTAGTCGGTGCGCCGCACCGCGTAGATGCCGCCGTTGCCCGCGGTGATCGAGCCGATCCGGGCCTCGTTGTTGCGCAGCCACAGCTCATAGCGCCAGTACAGGCCCTCCTGGTTGGTCCCGTCGGCGCGGCGCAGGCGCAGGTTCCCGCACGCGTAGGCGACGTCGGGGTCGGCGAAGTTCGCGACCAGCCGCCTGAGGGCGGCGGGCTCCCACTCCCCGTTGGCGTCGCCGAAGGCGACGATCTCGGCGTCGACGGCGCGCACCGCGCGGTCCTGGGCGCGCACCTTGCCGCCCCGCTCACAGCGCAGCAGCGACACCCGGGCGTCCGCCGCGGCCAGCCGGGCCACGATCTCGTCCGTGGCGTCCGTCGAGGCGTCGGAGGCGACGACGACCGACAGGCGATCGGCCGGGTAGTCCAGCGCCAGCAGCGAGCCGACCGTGGCCTCGATCGTCGCCTGCTCGTCGTGCGCCGCGACGATCACGGTCACCGTGGGGGAGATCTCCGCGCGGCGCACCGGCCGCGGTCGCACCCGCGCGAGCGCGGCCACGCACAGCGAGTAGCCGACGTGGGTCCATCCCAGCAGGCCTGCGCACACCCAGAAGATCCACTCGAGCACGATCATCGCCCCGCCGAGGGTAGGGCCGCTAACCTCACCGCGCCCATGGACCGCCTGCTCACGCGCGCGCTCGACCTGTTCATCGGCGGCCTCGCGTCGGTGCTCACCGCGCCACTGGTCCTCACCCTCGCGGTCCTCATCCGGCTCGAGTCCCCCGGGGATCCGCTCTACACCCAGGTGCGCGTCGGCCGCGACGGAGTGCCGTTTCGCATCTACAAGCTGCGCACCATGGTCTCCGGCGCCGAGTTTCAGGGGGCGGGCCTCGCCATCGCCCAGGGCGATGACCGGATCACCCGCCTCGGGGCGCTGCTGCGGCGCACCTCCCTCGATGAGCTGCCCAACCTGTGGAACGTGGCCCGCGGTGAGATGTCGATCGTCGGCCCCCGCCCGACCCTTCAGCATCAGGTCGACGCCTACACCGAGCGTGAGCGCGGGCGCCTGGCCGTCAAGCCGGGGATCACCGGCTGGGCCCAGGTCAACGGCCGCGCCTCGCTGCCGTGGCCGGAGCGGATCGAGCTCGACCTCTGGTACATCGCGCACCGCTCGCTGCGCCTGGACCTGCAGATCCTGCGCCGGACGCTCGGTCAGGTCGTCAACGGCGCCGGCGTCTACAAGGGCGAGACCGGCGGCTGGGCGCCACCGGGTGAGCGGGGACCGGGTCCCGCATGACCGCCGATCACGACGTCGCCGTCCTCATCACCGGCGTCGGCAAGCGCTACGCGCTCGTCGCCGCGTTCGCCAAGATCGCGACCACGATCGCCGCCGACCCCAATCCGCTGGCGCCCGCCCAGTACGCCGCCCACCACCGGCGCGTGGTCCCGCGCTTCGACGACCCGGGGTACGTTCCGGCGCTGCAGAGCCTCTGTGAGGAGTTCGGTGTCGGCGCGGTCGTGCCGCTCACCGACCTCGACCTCGAGATCCTCGGCCACGCCCGCGGGACCCATCGGCTGCCCGCGTTCGTCCCCGACGGCGAGATCGCCCGGGCGACGTTCGACAAGTACGAGACCCACCGGCTGCTGGAGCGCCACGGCCTGCCGAGTCCACCGACCGTCCTGCCCGGTGAGCCCGTCGACGCCTACCCGGTGATGGTCAAGCCCCGCTGGGGCTCGGGCGCCCGCTCGATCTTCCTCGCCGAGGACGAGCGTGAGGCTGATTTCCTCACCGCCTACATCCGCGAGCCCGCGATGCTCCAGCGCGCGATGCAGGGGCCTGAGTTCTCGATGGACTGCTTCTCCGACCTCGACGGCCGCTGCCTCAGCGTCATCCCACGCAACATGCTCGAGTCCCGCGGCGGCGAGTCGATCAAGGGTCAGACGATCGAGGACCCCGAGCTCGTCGATCTCGGCCGCCGCGTCGTGGAGGCGCTCGGCTGCCGGGGGCCGTGCACCGTGCAGGCGTTTCGCGACCCGGAGATCGGCCTCGCCGTCACCGACGTGAACACCCGCTTCGGCGGTGCCTGCCCGGCCCACCTGTACGCCGCGCCCGCGGGCCGCACCTATCCGGAGCTGATCGTCGCCCTCGCCCGCGGTGAGCGCATCGAGCCGTTCCTCGGCGAATACCGCCGCGACGTGACGTTCACCCGCTACTACTGGCAGCTGGAGCTCGATTCCGCGACGCTCACCCCCACCGGCCGGGACATCCTCGGGGCCGGGCCCCATCCGCCGCCGCCGGTCCCGTCCTGACCCGTGCGGCGGCGATCGCACTCCGCGGGGTCGGCTCGAGAGCCCAGTGCGTGGTCGGCTACTTCGGTGCGGCGGCTCGGCGGCGGTCGTAGAGACGAATCGACCAGAGGTAGCCGACGACGGTGATGCCCACGCTCCACGCGAGCGCGGCTCCCAGGTGACCGCCGGTCGAGCTGCTGCTGAGCAGGCCGCGCACGGTCTGGGTCACCGGCGTGAACGGCTGGTACTCGGCGAATTGACGCAGCCCCTCGGGCATCGTCGCGGTGGGGACGAAGCCGCTGCTGAACAGCGGCAGCAAGGTGAGGAAGAGGGGCGTGTTGCTGGCGGTCTCGACGCTCCTGGCCGCCAGGCCCAGGGCCGCCGACAGCCAGATGAGCGAGAACCGAAGAGCGCGAGGACGCCGGCGGCCGCCAGCCAGTCGGCCGGGCCGGC
>CAZZWJ010000167.1:0-6911 GCA_964657875.1 uncultured Solirubrobacteraceae bacterium | reverse complement strand
GAGCCGACGCCGACCGCGGCGGCGAGCGCGAACGCCAGGCGCGACGTCGACTCGAGCAGGACGAGCGCCCCGTAGAGCCCGAACGCCTGATGGCCCGCCAGCCAGCCGCGGGCGAAATAGCTGCCCGCGTAGGCGACGACGCCGACCACGAGCACCCAGTAGAGCGTCGCCGAGCCGCCGAACATGCCGTGCGCGAGCGGTCCGTGCAGGGCCAGGGCGGCGATGAGGAAGCCGGCGGCTAACGCGGCCTGCAGCGTCGCCGGCACGCGCAGCGGGTGCGTGGCGTGGCCGCGGGCGCGGCGCTCGGCGATCGTGCGGGACAGCAGCTGCTCGATCGGCCGGTAGATCACCGACAGGATCACGAACATCACCGCCCAGGCGAGGGAGATGCGTCCGTAGTCACGGGGGGAGAGCACGTGGCTGGCGATCGCCAGATAGGCGAAGCTGAAGACGCCGGTGGAGGCGATCCCGAGCGACAGGATCCGCGCGCCGGAGCCGAAGGACCGGCCGGGCGCCACCGGCACCGCCGAGGGCGCCGCGAGCTCGACCGGCTCGACCGGGTCGGCCGGCTCGGAGATCGCCATCACCCCACCCGCACGAGCGCCATCGTCCACGGGGTCGGACGGCGGACGGCGACGACCTCGCCGTGGCGCTCCAGCAGCCGGCGCAGGCCCCCCGGGGTCCAGTGGTGCAGATGGCCCGGCGTGTTGCCCAGCGCCCCGAGGTAGGCGCCGCGGGCGAGGTTGAGCATCCGCCACAGCGGCTCGGAGGGAACCGAGACGAGCAGCCACCCGCCCGAGACGCGGGTCATCTCGCGCAGGACCACGTCGGGGTCGGCGACGTGCTCGAGGACCTCGATCGCGCACACGAGCCCGAACGCGCCGTCGGCGAACCGCAGCGCCTCGGCGGACATCGCGGTGAAGCGGAGGTTCGACGGACCCCGGCGCGTCGCCCAATGCTCGCGCAGCCCCGGATCCTCGAGGTCGACCCCGACGACCTCCCCGGGGGCGAGGCGGGCGGCGAAGCGCTCGGTGAGCACCCCCTCTCCGCAGCCGACGTCGAGCAGCGTCGCCGGCGCCGCCTGCTCCACCAGGGCGATCATCGAGCGCTCAAAGCCCGCCATCAGCCGGCGGACGACCGGGCTCGCCGAGCCGTACTTGTCAAACGTGTTGCCGGTGGGCACCCCGACGCCGGCGGTCGCGTTCATCGCCGAGACGGTCAGACCCGCAGCGTCTCTCGGCGCAGGGGACGGTCCGGATCGTCGGGGTCGGGCTCGTAGTGGGAGGGCTCGACGTCCAGCGACAGCTCGATGCGCCGCACCCGCTCGAGCGTTCGCTCGGTGAGCGTGCGCTGCGCCGCGAGCAGGTCCCCGATCACCCCCAGCGCCCCGAGCAGCATCGCCGCGTTGAACAGCACCGCTCCCGCGATCAGCGACTGGATGTGGCCGCGGCCGGCCTCCGAGGGGCTCTCGGCGAAATAGATGAGAAAGCGCACGAACAGCGCCACCGCGACCGCGCCGACGAGTGTCGCCGCCGTCCAGAACACCCGTAGCGGCTCGTACTGGGAGTAGATGCGGAAGATCGACAGGGTGTTGCGCCGGACGTAGGCGCCGACTGACGGGAACAGCCGCGACTCGCGTCGGGTCGGGTTGGTCGCGATCGGGATGCTGTCGATGGCGACGGTCTGCTTGCCGGCCTGGATGACCGCCTCCAGCGTGTAGGTGAACGTCGAGACGATCTGGATGCCGAGCGCCGCCTCGCGGTCATAGGCGCGAAACCCCGAGGTCGTGTCGGGGACCTCGGTGGAGGACGCCTGGCGCACGACCCAGGAGCCGACGCGCTGCAGGCCCCGCTTGGAGGCGGTGAAGTGCTCGTTGGAGGCGATCCCGCGGTCGCCGATCACGAGGTCGGCGCTGCCGGCGAGGATCGGGGCGACGAGCCGCGGGATGTCCTCGCCGCGGTACTGGCCGTCGGCGTCGGTGTTGACGATCACGTCGGCGCCGAGCTTGAGGCTCGCGTCGATCCCCGCCTGAAAGGCGGCGGCGAGGCCGCGGTGATTGGGGAGGCGCACGATGTGCTCGACTCCGTGCTCACGGGCGACCCGCACCGTCTCGTCGGTGGAGCCGTCGTCGATGACGAGCCATTCGACGATGTCGAACCCCTCGACCTCGCGGGGCAGGTGCGCGAGGGTCTCGGGAAGCTGCCCGGCCTCGTTGAAGCACGGGATCTGCACGATCAGCTTCATCGCCGAGCACGGTAGCGGTAACTATCCTGGACAAACGGCGATGTCCCTCACCACCGACAGCGATCGCCGCCACCTCGCCCGGGCGATCGAGATCGCCGAGCAGGGACGGGGGCGGGTGTCGCCCAACCCCCTGGTCGGCGCCGTCATCGCCGACGGCGAACGCGTGATCGGCGAGGGCTTTCACGGGGCGCTCGGCGGGCCCCACGCCGAGGTGGAGGCGATCCGCGCCGCGGGCGGCTCGCCGCTGGCCCAGGCGACCCTCTACATCTCCCTGGAACCGTGCTGTCATCACGGCCGCACCCCACCGTGCACGGACGCGATCACGAGCGCCGGAATCGGCCGGGTCGTCGTCGCCGGCGAGGATCCCTCCGATCACGCAAGCGGCCGCGGCCTGGGGATCCTGCGCGACGAGGGGATCGAGGTCGTCCTCGCCGGCGAGGAGCTCGCCGACCAGGCACGGCTGCTCAACCAGCCGTTTCGCAAGCACGTCCGCACCGGCCGCCCGTGGGTGCTGTTCAAGTCCGCGATGACCCTCGACGGCAAGGTCGCCACCCGCAGCGGGGACTCCAAGTGGATCTCCGGGGAGGAGAGCCGCGCCCTCGCGCACCGCTGGCGGGCCGAATGCGATGCCGTCGTGGTCGGGATCGGGACCGCGCTCGCCGACGATCCCCAGCTCACCGCCCGGATCGACGGGGTCGCCCGCCAGCCCCGTCGGGTCGTCTTCGACGCCCTCGGCCGGCTGCCGCTGGAGGGCCAGCTCGTACGCGACGCCCGGGAGATCCCGCTCAGCGTCATCGTCTCCCGCGCCGCTCCGCGCGCGGCCACCGACGCGCTGGAGGCCCACGGCGCCGACGTGATCGTCGCGCCCGGTGAGAACGAGCCCGCGCGCGTCATCTCGGCACTGGACCAGCTCGGCGCCGCCGACATCACCTCGATGATGCTCGAGGGCGGCCCCCATCTCGCCGGGGCGTTCCTGGACGCCGGCGAGATCGACGAGGTGCGGCTGTTCCTGGCGCCGCTCATCGTCGGGGGACGAACCGCGCGGGACCCGCTGGAGGGCGAGGGCGTCGACCAGATCGCCGACGCGCTGCGGGCCCGCACGATGCGCTGGGAGCGCGTCGAGGACGATCTGCTCATCAGCGCCCGGATCCGCTTGTGGTGACCTGCACGGTGGGGAGCTGAACGTGTTCACGGGACTGATCGCCGGACTGGGCGAGATCGTCGATGCCGAGCACTCGGAGGAGGGTGTGCGCCTGACGGTGGCCAGCCCGCTCGCCGTGGAGCTGGCCGAGGGCGACTCGGTCGCGGTCAACGGCGTCTGCCTCACCGCGACTGCGATCAATGCCGACACCGGGCGCTTCACCGCCGACGTGATCCTGGAGACGGTGCGGCGCAGCTCGCTGGCCGAGGCTCGGGTGGGCGGCGCGCCCGTGAACCTCGAGCTCCCACTGCGGGCATCGGATCGCCTCGGTGGCCACGTCGTGCAGGGGCATGTCGACGGGGTCGGGTCGATCGTGTCGCTGCGCGAGGACGGCTTCTCCTGGCGCGTGGAGATCCTGCTGCCCGAGCCGCTGGCCCGCTACATCGTCGAGAAGGGCTCGATCACCGTCGACGGCATCTCGCTCACCGTCGCCGAGCTCGGTCCGCGATCCTTTACCGTCTCGCTGATCCCGGAAACGCTCGACCGCACCAACCTCGGGGTCGCCGAGGTGGGAACCGTCGTCAACCTGGAGGTCGATGTGCTCGCCAAGTACGTGGAGAGGCTGATGAGCCGATGAGTTCGCTGGATTTCTCGCTGTCGAGCATCGACGAGGCGCTCGAGGAGCTCGCGTGCGGACGGATGGTCGTCGTCGTCGACGACGAGGACCGGGAGAACGAGGGCGACCTGGTGATCGCCGCCCAGTTCGTCACCCCCGACGCGATCAACTTCATGACCCGTCAGGCGGGTGGCCTGATCTGCCTGACGCTCACTCCCGAGCGCTGCGAGGAGCTCGGCCTGGAGCTGATGACGCTCAAGAACGAGAGCGCCCACGAGACGCCGTTCACGGTGATGATCGAGGCCCGGGAGGGCGTCACCAGCGGGATCAGCGTCTCCGACCAGGCCCACACGATGCAGGTCGCCGTCGACCCCACCAAGGGCGCCGCCGACATCGTTCAGCCCGGCCACGTCCATCCGCTGAAGGCCAAGGCCGGCGGGGTGCTGGAGCGCACCGGCCACACCGAGGCGTCGGTCGACCTCGCGCGGCTCGCCGGACTGAACCCCGCCGGGGTCATCTGCGAGATCCAGAACGAGGACGGGTCGATGGCCCGCGGCGAGGACCTCGCCGTCTACTGCTTCAAGCACCAGCTGAAGATGATCTCGATCGCGGATCTGATCGCCTACCGCCGGCGTCACGACAAGCTCGTCGAGCGCGTCGTCGACACGAGCCTGCCGACCGCCTACGGGGACTTCGTGGCCGTCGGCTACCGCTCGCTGATCGACGAGAAGCATCACGTCGCGCTCGTCAAGGGCGACGTCGCCGGACGCGAGGACGTGCTCGTGCGCGTCCACTCCGAGTGCCTCACCGGAGACGTCTTTCACTCGATGCGCTGTGACTGCGGCGAGCAGCTCGAGGCGGCGCTGGCGATGATCGAGCGCGAGGGGACCGGGGTGCTGCTCTATCTCAGCCAGGAGGGCCGGGGCATCGGCCTGCTCAACAAGCTGCGCGCCTACAAGCTGCAGGAGGAGGGCCTGGATACCGTCGACGCGAACCTGCGCCTCGGTCTGCCCGCCGATCTGCGCGACTACGGGATCGGCGCCCAGATCCTCACCGACCTCGGCCTCACCTCGATCCGGATCCTCACCAACAACCCCAAGAAGATCGCGGGCCTCACCGGGCACGGCCTGTCGGTCACCGATCAGGTCCCGATCGAGCAGGCGCCCAACGCCCACAACACGGACTACCTGCGCGCCAAGAAGCTGCGCATGGGCCACACCCTGCACCACCAGGGGCTCGCACTCGACGAGGAGATGATCGAGCGCGAGAACGAGTCAGACCGCCGGCGGGGCGGCGGCTGATGGCGGCGCCGCGGCGGGTCGCGCTGTGCGTCGCGCGGTTCTACGGGGAGCTGGCCGACCGCCTCGAGCAGGGCGCGCGCGCTGAACTCGGCGAGGCCGGCATCGACGGCGACGCGGTCGATGTATTCACGGTCCCCGGGGCGTTTGAGCTGCCGGTGGTGGCCAAGTTCTGCGCCGAGTCGGGCCGCTTCGCCGGCGTCGTCTGCCTGGGCGCGGTGATCCGCGGGGAGACCGACCACTACGACTACGTCTGTGCGGCGGCCAGCGACGGCGTGCTGCGGGTGTCGCTGGACACCGGCGTCCCGTGCGGGTTCGGGGTGCTCACCGTCGACACGATGGAGCAGGCGCTCGCCCGGGTCGCCGGCGGTGACAAGCGCGACACCGGACGCCATGCGGTGGCGGCGGTGATCGCGGCGCTGGAGGTCAAGGACGCGCTCGGTGGGCGGCGCGGGCCGGCGGGCTTCGCGGCCTGAGCCGTCAGCGGTCTGAGTCGAGGGGTCGGCTGGCGTGCGGCAGTGGAGGGCCGTCAGCCGATTGACGCGGCGGCGGTGAGCAGCTGGACGAGCGAGTGCGGGCCGCCGTGGCGGTGGACACCCCGCTTGATGTTGGCCTTCGGACCGCCGCCCGCCCCGTGGTGGGCGTTGCCCTTGCCGTTGTCGTTCCCGTTGCTCAGTCCGGCGCCCCCGGAGCCCTGACCGGTCGGCGGCACCGTGGTGGCCGGCGTCGACGGGGTGGTGGCGGTGGTCGTGGTCGCGGCGTCGCCCTGGCCCGCCTGCGCGATCGCCTGGGCGAGCAGCGCCTTCACCGTCGCCTGCTGATTGGGTATCCGCAGACGCTGGCGCAGAATCGGGATCGCCGCCGCGGGATCGCCGCTGAGGAGCTCTGAACGGCCGAGGTTGTAGAGCGCGTAGGCGTAGGTGGTGCTGGCGGGCGACGCGCCGGCCAACGCCGCCTTGAGGTTCCCGATCGCCGCCGTGTAGTTCCCGTCGAGCATCTCGTCATAGCCGGTGGCCTGCAGCTGCTCGGCCGACGGGACGACGGGGGTGGTCGTCGTCGTCGCCCGTTTGGCGTGCGTGACGTGGCGTCGGGCGGCGTGGCGGGTCGTTGCGCGGCGGTGGGGCGCGGCGGTCGGCGTCGTCGCGCGCACGACGGCGACCCGGGTGCCCGGGTGACGGCTTCCGACCAGCGCGGCGATCGCGACCCCGGTGATCAGCGCGGCGGCGATCACGAGCGCCCCGAGTGCGTAGACCCTCGGGTGGCCCAGACGCCCGGTGGCCTGGGCGGCGTTCGGGCCGGCGCCCGACACCCGGGTGTCCGGACGATGGCGGGCGGCGGCCGTGGAGGCGGCCGGGACCGCGGGGTCGGGCGCCCGCGCCGGAACGCGGCGACGCGGCGACCGCCGGCCGAGGCCGGGATCGCGCCCCGCCAGGGCCTCGGAGAGCGCGGTGACGAGCGCGCCGGCGCTCGGCGGACGCGCCGCCGGGTCCTTGGCCAGACCGGCGAACAGCACGTCATCGACGGCCGGCGGGAGGGTCGCGTCGATCGCGCTCGCCGCCGGCGGTGGCTCCTCGATGTGCTGGCGCGCCTGGGCGGAGAAGTGCGCCGCCGA
>CAZZWJ010000166.1:0-6969 GCA_964657875.1 uncultured Solirubrobacteraceae bacterium | reverse complement strand
GAAATACGAGCGCTCCCACAAGGGCCGCGCCGGGGTCCTCAAGAGCGCCGAGCGCGAGCTGACCAAGGCCTGAGCTCAGGCTCGGCAAAGGGCACCGCGCCGACCCGGGCGCGGTGCCGCAGGACGCCGGCGGGTCAGGCGTTGACGCCGCTCGGCGACCCGTAGGTCCGGGTGAACCCCGCGGGGATCGCGATGTCCTCCGGCTCGAGGTCATGGACGGAGGCCCGGCCGGTGCCGATCAGCGCCGAGTCGATCCCGCCGCGCAGGATGTCGAGCACGTTCTCGACGCCCGGCTGCCCGCCGGCCGCCAGGCCCCAGAGGTAGGCGCGACCGATCATCACCGCCCGCGCGCCGAGCGCGAGCGCCTTGACGACGTCGCCGCCGCGGCGCACCCCACCGTCGAGCACGACCTCGATCTCGTCCCCGACGGCTTCGACGATGCCCGGGAGCATCCGGATCGTCGCCGGCGTCCCATCCAGGTTGTTGCCCCCGTGGTTTGAGACCGAGATCGTGGTCACCCCGGCATCGACGGCCCTCCGGGCGTCATCGACGCGGGTCACCCCCTTGAGCATGAACGGTCCCCCCCACGCCTCGCGCAGCCAGGCGACGTCCTCCCAGGTGGGCGGCGGTGTCGCCATCCAGTCGCCGTAGGCACCGAAGAACGTCGGACCCCGCTCACCGCGCGGGACCATGTTGGGGGTGGTGAGATCGGGGATCTGCCCCGCCTTGAGAAAGCTCCCGAGCCAGGCCGGATGCATGAGCGCATCGGGCCCGAGCCGGCGGACCGCCTCGAGGTTGATCGACTCGGGGATGAACGGGCTCCCCCAGTCGCGACCGTTGGAGAACGACCAGTCGAGGGTGACGATGAGACCGACGGCACCGGCGTCACGTGCGCGGGCCACGCGGGCGAGGATCTCGTCGCGGGACCCGATCCAGTAGGTCTGAAACAGCGTCTGGGGGTTGGCGCCCACCACCTCCTCGATCGGCTTGGAGGCGAACCCGCTGAGCCCCATCACGACGCCCCGGGCGGCTGCGGCGCGGGCCACCGCCACCTCACCGTCGGGGTGCACCGCCTGCACGCCGGTGGGCGAGATCATCACCGGCATCGACATCGGCTGGCCCATCACCTCGGTCGACAGGTCACGCTGTGCGGGCAGTCCGGCGACGTGGGGCGCGAAGCCCAGCTCGGCGAACGCGGCCTCGTTGTCGTGCAGCGTCAGGCCCCGCTCAGAGCCGGCGACGAGCGCCCCGTAGACCGACCGCGGGAGCCGGCGGCGAGCTCGGCGCTGAGCCTCGGCGACACTCTCAAACCATCCGGAGGCCATCGTCAGCGCGCCTCGGAGGACATGCCGGCCAGGGGACTCTCGTCGCAGGCGCGATCGGGCGGATGCGCGATCACCCTCAGGGGCGCGCGACGCGAGTGGTCCTGACCGGGCTTCGGCGCCGCGTCGGGCGCGCGAGCCGCCAGCAGCGCCTCCCCGTGTCCGAGCACGCACTCGGGGTCGGGACCGTCGAGCGGCAGCCCGGTGAAGAACTTGGCCGCCATGCAGCCCCCGCGGCAGCTGTCGTAGAACTCACAACTCCCGCAGACCCCGCCGCTCTGGGGTCGCCGCAGCTCGGTGAAGAGCTCGGAGTCCCCCCACACTCCGGCGAAGCCACCGGGCGCGCGGACGTTGCCGGCGAGGAACTCGTCGTGGATCGCGAACGGGCACGCGTACACGTCCCCGACCGGATCGATCAGGCACACCACTCGCCCGGCGCCACACAGGTTCAGGCCCGGGAGCGCCTCTCCGTAGGCGGAGAGGTGAAAGAACGAGTCGCCGGTGAGGACGTCCTCACCGTGGGCCACGAGCCAGTCATAGAGCTCGCGCTGCTGGGCCTGGGTGGGGTGCAGCTCGTCCCACACGTCGGCGCCGCGACCCGAGGGCCGCAGCCGGGTGATTCGCAGCTGGGCGTCGTAGCGCTCGGCGATCGCCTGAAACGCGTCGAGCTGGGCGACGTTCTCGCGGGTGACGACGACCGAGATCTTGAAGTTGCGCATCCCGGCCGCCTGCAGGTGCTCCATGGCCGCGACGGCGGTCGCGTAGGAGCCGGCGCCCCGCACGCGGTCGTTGACCGCGGCGGTCGCTCCGTCGAGTGAGATCTGCACGTCGACGTAGTCATTGGCCGCCAGGCGGGTCGCGACGTCGGGGGTGATGCGGCTTCCGTTCGTGGAGAACTTGACCCCCACGTGGTGGTCGGTCGCGTAGTCGAGCAGGTCCCAGAAGTCCCGGCGCACGGTCGGCTCCCCGCCGCCGATGTTCACGTAGAAGACCTGCATCCGCTCGAGCTCGTCGATGATCGAACGGCACTCGGCCGTCGTCAGCTCGTCGGGGTCACGCCGGCCCGAGCTCGACAGACAGTGGACGCACGCGAGGTTGCAGGCGTAGGTGAGCTCCCAGGTGAGGCAGATCGGCGCCTGCAGGCCGCGCTCGAAGTGGGTGAGCAGTTGTTCGGGCACGCCTGACCTCCTTCAGAAGAATAAATCGCGCTCGCGACGACGCGCCATGGACATCGTACGGGGGGACTTCGCGCGTCGCCGCGTCACCGGCGCCCGGTCACCCGATGCTGAGCCCGAGCGCGACGAGCAGCACCAGTCCCGAGCCCCACAGGATCGCGGTGGCGATGAGTCGCTGATCCAGCCCGTAGGCGTGGCCGACGACGAGCGCGTTGAGACCGGTCGGCATGAACGACTGGATCAGGTACGGCGTCGGCAGGCCGAGCGAGACCGATCCGGCGACACCGAGCAGGATCAGCGGCGCGACGAGCAAACGGACACCGAGCACGAGCAGGATCGGCCCGTCGGGGCGGTCGATCAACGGCGCGTGATCGCTGCGCCGCTCCGAGGACAGATACACGCCCGCGGCGAAGAAGCCACACACGAGCATCGCGTCGATGACCCAGCGGGAGATCTCCGGCAGCGGCGCGGGCGCGAAGCGGCTGGGGACGAGCAGCCCCGCCACCGCCGCCCACAGCGGCGGGTTGCGGGTGAGGAACGTCGACACCCGGGAGCGCAGGCTCACCGGGCCGCCCTCGCCGAAGCTGGCCCCGACGCCGAAGCCGAGCACGAACAGCGCCGGGCCGTTGACCAGCTGATCCCAGGCGACGCTCTCGTGCAGACCGTGCACGCCGAGCAGCGCGCTGACGATCGGGTTGCCCAGGTAGCCGGTGTTCGTGATCACGACACAGCAGACGACCGCGCCGAGGCGACGGCGCTCCAGGTGCAGGACCCACCGTCCGACCGCCCACGCGATCACCGCGACGAGCACGATGGTCAGCCAGCCGAGCCCGAGCCCGAGCCCGCTGGACGGCGAGATCCGCAGGTGCGCGATGTTCACGTAGGAGACGAACGGGACGAGCACGTAGAGCATCGCCTCCAGCGTGCGCCGCGCGAGCGCCCGTGCCCACTGCACCCGGCGCTCGGCGAGGACCCCCGCCGACATCGCCGCCACTGCCGCAAGCGCGATGGGGATCACGGACCGCGAGCCTAGTCTCAAGCCACGCCCACGGCCCGTCCTCGCCATCCGTCGCGCGGATTAGCCTTGCGCCGAAACGACCGATGCCACCGCCCTTCTCACATCGCCTGCGGGTCCGCTACAGCGAGGCCGACGCCCAGGCGATCGTGTTCAACTCCCGCTACGTCGAGTACCTCGATATCGCGATGACCGAATGGTTTCGCTGGGCCGGCTGGGACTACCCCGACCTCGTCACGGGCGGCTGTGATCCGAGCGTCGTCTCGATGCACCTCGAGTGGCAGGCGGCCTCCCGCTTCGACGAGGAGCTCGAGATCATCGTCACCCCCCGGCATGTGGGGAGCACCAGCTTCACCCTCGGCTTCGAGATTCGGGGCGCCCGGGATCACAGTCCCCGCGTCACCGCGCGAATCGTCTACGTCAACGTCGAGGCGGGCGGCGGGAGCTCACGCCCGATCCCGCCCGACGTCCGCGCGGCGCTCCGGCGACACCTCGTTCCGTGAACCCGGCCTACGATCGCGGCGCCGCCTCGATCGGCGAGGTGAGGGTCCCGAGCCGCTCGATGGTCACCGTGAACACGTCGCCGGGCTTCAGCCACAGCTTCGGCTCCCGGCCGATCCCGACGCCCGACGGGGTGCCGGTGGAGATGATGTCGCCGGGGTGCAGGGTGATCTCGGTCGTGATGTAGGCGATGAGGTCGGCGACGGTCCGGATCATGTCGCTCGTCGATGCGTGTTGGACGAGCTCTCCGTTGAGCCGGCCCTCGATCGTGAGGTCTCCCGGATCCTCGATCTCGTCGGCGGTGACGAGCGCCGGTCCGCAGGGCCCGCTGCGATCAAAGCCCTTGCCGATCGTCCACTGCGGCGTCTGCATCTGCAGCCGCCGGGCGGTCATGTCGTTGAGCGGCATGTAGCCGGCCACGTGGGCCAGGGCGTCCGCGGAGCTCACATGCCAGGCCGGTCGACCGATCACGACCGCGAGCTCTGACTCGAAGTCGAGATGGTCGTCGGTCGACGGCATCACGACCGGCGCGCGGTCGCCGATCAGGCAGCTCGCGAACTTGCTGAACACGATCGGGACCGTCTGCCTGCCCTCCGGCGCACCGGGGATCTCCCGGGCCTCCTCGATGTGGGCCTGGTAGTTGGCGCCGACGCAGAGGATCTTCGCGGGATCGGGCACCGGCGGCCCGAGGGTCAGTTCCTCGCGGGGGCGCCCGAGCGTCGGCGCGGCGGAGCCGGCGGCCGACCGCAGCCGGGACAGGTCGGCGCCGGAACGGGCGATGATCGCCTTGACCGTCGTGTAGTCGCCCTCCAGATGACCGTGTGACGCGGCCTGCGCGGCCGCGACGACGACACCGTCGATGAGGACTCCGGCGACCCACGCGCCGCCGTCGTCGAAGCTGACGAGTTTCATGAGCGGGACTCCCTGGTTTGAGAACAACGGCACCTGCCGACGCCGAGATGATGTCCGATGGGCCGCTTCGCCCGACCCGACCGGATCGGGCACTTTGAAGGCGGCCACAATCGAGATCTGCGACACGACCGCATCGGATGCAGCCCGGGCGCATAATCCGCGGCGTGAGCGAGGAGGAGCCCGTGCTGCTGTGGCAGCCGTCGGAGTCGATGGCGGCGTCGGCGACGCTCAGTCGCTACGCGGAGTCGATGCGGGCTCAGACCGGGCGCCCGCTGGCGACCTACGAGGAGCTCTGGCGCTGGTCGGTCGAAGAGATCGACGCGTTCTGGTCCTCGATCGTCGAGTTCTTCGCGATCGACCTCGGCAGCGGCGGCGCCGGGGAGGATGCGGTCATGCTCGCGGACCGATCGATGCCGGGCGCGCGCTGGTGTCCCGGCGCGACCGTCTCCTACCCCGAGCACGTGTTTCGCGGTCGCGACCCCGACGCGGTGGCGATCCTCCACGCGTCCGAGGCCCGGAACGGGCTGGGCGAGTGGACCTGGCGCCGACTGCGCGCCGAGACGGCCCGCATCGCCGCCGGACTCACCGCCTGCGGGGTCGGCACAGGGGATCGGGTATGCGCCTACATGCCGAACATCCCCGAGACGATGGCGGCGTTTCTCGCCACCGCGTCACTCGGCGCGGTGTGGTCCTCGGCGGCCCCGGAGTTCGGCGCCCGCAGCGTGATCGATCGCTTCGTCCTGGTGGCGCCGAAGGTGCTGCTCACGATCGACGGCTATCGCTACAACGGCCGGGACTTCGACCGCGGCGAGATCGTCGCCGAGGTGGCGTCCCAGCTGCCCGACACGACGCGGATCGTGCGCTTCGGCTACCTGGACGGCGGCGGCTGGGAGGAGGGCTTCCTCGGCCCCTCCGACGCCGAGCTGCACTGTGAGCGGGTCGCGTTCGATCACCCGCTGTGGGTCCTCTACAGCTCCGGGACGACCGGTCTGCCCAAGCCGATCGTGCACAGCCAGGGCGGCATCCTGCTCGAGCAGGTCAAGCACCACCGCCTGCACCTCGACACCCGGCCCGGCGACCGCGTGTTCTGGTTCACCACCACCGGCTGGATGATGTGGAACTTCCTCGTCGGGGTCCTGCTCACCGACGCGGCGATCGTCCTCTTCGACGGCAACCCGGGGTACCCGTCCCTGGAACGGGTGTGGGACCTCGCGGCCGAGGCGAAGGTCACGACCTTCGGGACCAGCGCGGCGTTCATCGCGTCCTGCATGAAGGCGGAGGTGCACCCCTCACGCGGGCGCGACCTGTCGGGCCTGAAGGCGGTCGGATCGACCGGCTCGCCCCTGTCCCCCGAGAGCTTCCGATGGGTCTATGACGAGCTGGGCGCCGATACGTGGCTGTTCTCCACCTCGGGCGGCACCGACGTCTGCACGCCGTTCGTCGGCGGGGTGCCGACGCTGCCGGTCTATCTCGGCGAGTTGCAGGCTCGCTGCCTGGGCGTCGACATGCAGGCCTGGGATGAGGCCGGGCGTTCGGTGACCGACGTGGTCGGCGAGCTCGTGGTGTGTCAGCCGATGCCCTCGATGCCGATCTACCTGTGGGGTGACGAGGACGGATCGCGGCTGCGCGAGAGCTACTACGAGATGTACCCGGGGGTGTGGCGTCACGGCGATTGGGTGAAGATCACCGACCGGGGCACGGCCATCATCTACGGCCGCTCGGATTCGACGATCAACCGCGCCGGAGTGCGGATGGGGACCGCGGAGATCTACCGGGCGGTGCTGGCCGTCGACGAGGTCGTCGACGCGCTGGTCATCGACCTGTCGGACACCGGTCCCGCCCATCCCGAGGGCTGGATGCCGCTGTTCGTCGTGCTCCGCGAGGGCGTCGAGCTCGACGACGGGCTCACCGCGACGATCCGCGCCCGGGTCCGCGACGACTGCTCGCCGCGCCACGTCCCCAACGAGGTGCGCCAGGTGCCCGCCATCCCCCGCACGCTGTCGGGCAAGGTGCTGGAGGTGCCGGTGAAGCGGATCCTCACCGG
>CAZZWJ010000165.1:1618-6996 GCA_964657875.1 uncultured Solirubrobacteraceae bacterium | reverse complement strand
GAGGCGCTCTGTGACCCCGGTTCGATCCGGGTCATCCGCTCCCGGGTGGCCTCCGATCGCCTGGGCGCCCGCGCGGTCGCCGGCGACGGTGTCGTCGGGGCCACCGGACTCGTCGACGGCCGCCCGATCGCCTGCTACGCCCAGGATGGCCGGTTTCTCGGCGGCTCACTCGGCGAGCGCCACGCGGACACGATCGTCCGCGTCCTGCAGACCGCCGAGCGGGCCCGGATCCCCGTGGTGGGCTTCATCGAGTCCGGCGGCGCCCGCATGCAGGAGGGAACCGCGGCGCTCGCCGGCTACGGACGCATCTTCCGCGAGACGGTTCGCCTCACCGGCGTCGTGCCGCAGATCTCGATCGTGTCCGGCGCCTCGGCCGGTGGCGGTGCCTACGCACCGGCGCTCACCGACCTGATCGTCATGACCGAAGACGCCGCGATGTTCCTCACCGGCCCCGGCGTCGTCCGCGAGGCGCTCGGTGAGGAGATCGACGCCCCCGGGCTCGGCGGACCCCGCGTCCATGACCGAAACGGCGTCTGCCATCTCGTCGAGGCCGACGAGGCCGCGGCCGCGGCCCGCGTGCGCGAGCTGCTCTCCTACCTGCCGTCGACCGCCGGGGCGCCGCTGCCGCGGGCGCTGACGATCGAGCCCGTCCACGCCGACCCCGGTGAGTTCGTGCCCGCCGAGCCCCGCCGTGCCTATGACGTGCGGGAGGCGTTGGCCGCGATCGTCGACCGCGACTCGCTGCAGGAGCTGCATCCCCGGTGGGCGCGCAACGTCGTCACCACGCTGGCCCGCATCGACGGCCACCCGGTCGGGATCGTCGCCAACCAGCCGCGCTATCTGGGCGGCGTCCTGGACGCCGCGAGCTCGGAGAAGGCGGCCGGCTTCGTTCAGTTCTGCAACGCGTTCGGGGTCCCGCTCGTCGCGGTCGTCGACACGCCCGGTTTCATGCCGGGCTCCCGCCAGGAGCAGGCGGGCGTGATCCGTCACGGCGCCTCGCTCGTGCGGGCGTTCGCCGCCGCGCGGGTGCCGAAGTTCACCGTCGTGCTGCGCAAGTCCTACGGCGGCGCGTACATCACGATGAACTCGCGCGACCTCGGATCCGACCTCGTGCTCGCCTGGCCCGACGCGGAGCTCGGGATCATGGCCGCCAAGGCGGCGGTCGGGATCGTCAACCGCCGGGACCTCGCCGCCGCCTCCGACCCCGACGCCACCCGTGAGCGGCTCGCGGCCGCCTACGCCGAGGAGCACCTGCGGGCCGACAGCGCCGCCGCCGAGGGGTACGTCGACGAGATCATCGAGCCCGCGCAGACGCGTGATCGCCTCGCCTGGGCGCTGCGCGCCTTCGGTGCCGGCGAGTCGCCGCTTCCGTGATCCTCTCCGGTCGGCGCCTGCTCGTCACCGGCGTCATCACCAAGGACTCACTCGCCTTCCACGTCGCCGCGGAGGCTCAGCGGGAGGGCGCCGAGGTGCTGCTCACGAGCTTCGGTCGCGTCAGGCGGATGACCGAGCGGGCCGCCCAGCGGCTGCCCGAGCCCGTCGACGTGCTGGAGCTCGACGTCAACCTGCCCAGCGACCTCGCGGCGCTCACCGAGACGCTGGGCGAGCGCTGGGGCCGGGTCGACGGCGCGCTGCACGCGATCGCGTTCGCGCCCCAGGACGCGCTCGGCGGGAAGTTCATGAGCGCGCCCGCGGAGTCGGCGGCCCAGGCGTTCACCACGAGCGCCTTCTCCTACAAGGCGCTCGCCGCCGCGCTCGTCCCGCTCATGGACCGCGGCTCGGCGCTCGTCGGCCTGGACTTCGACGCGACGCTCGCCTGGCCGATCTATGACTGGATGGGGGTCGCCAAGGCGGCGCTTGAGTCGGTCAACCGCTACCTGGCCCGCGACCTCGGCCCCGCCGGGATCCGCGCCAACCTCGTCTCCGCGGGCCCGATCGGTACCGTCGCCGCGCAGGGGATCCCCGGCTTCGACACGCTCGCGCAGCTGTGGCGCGACCAGGCGCCGCTCGGCTGGGACACCGACGACGCGATGCCGGTCGCCCGGGCGGTGTGCTGGCTGCTGTCGGATTACGCCCAGGGGATCAGCGGCGAGATCGTCCACGTCGACGGTGGCTTTCACGCCGTCGGCGCCCCCGCGTCGCTCTGATCCCGGCCCGTCAGCGAAACAGGTCGCTGGCGCGGTCGCGCAGCAGCGGTGCGACTCCCGGGCCGTCCTCGGCGCACGTGAAGCGCCCCACGCCGGTGACGAGGACCGCCGGTTCCCCGGCGTCCTTTGACCGGGCGAGGTCGGCGCCCGCCGCGAGCTCGTCGGCGACCGCGATGACCGTCGCCGTGAGCTCGCGCCCGCGGCGATCGGTGCGCCCGCGCCAGTCCTGCAGCGGCGTGATTCCGGCACAGCCGATCGCCACGTCGCACTGACCCTGACGCCACGCCCGGCCGAAGGAGTCGGTGACGATCACCCCGGGCGCGACCCCGGTCCGCGCCCGCAGTCCGTCGCGCAGCCGTCGCGCGGAGGCATCGGGGTCGAGCGGGAGCAGGATCACCGTGTCGTCGTGCGCGGTGTTGGAGGCGTCGACGCCCGCGTTGGCGCACACGAACCCGTGGTGGGTGACGGCGATGAGCACGCCGTGCTCGGCCCGGCGGACCTCGGCGGTCTCGTCGAGCACCACCTGGACGTGGCGGGGGTCCTTGTCGAGCTGCGCCGCGAGCTGGGCGGCCCGGTCGCCCACCGTCACCTCGGCGAGCACCCGGATGCGGCCCTCGGCCTTGGAGATGAGCTTGTGGGCGACGACGATCACCGCGTCGGGGGTGAGCGCGGGGACCCCGGGGCGGGCGAGGGCGTCGGCGATGAGCTGCGCCGGCTCCGTCCCGCGGTCGACCTCGGGGATGCCGGGCAGCGCGATCGCGCTGATCACGCCGCGGGCCGCTCGCCGCGGCTGCGCACGAGCTGGCGCAGCATCCCGCGGGTGTGGGCGGCCCCGCCGCGGGTGTCGGCCAGGTGCGCCTCGACGACCGCGAGATCGTCGAGGGTGTCGACGTCGAACTGCAGCGACGCGATGGTCACGGTCTCGGCGGCGACCCGGGCGGCGTCGGCGTCGGCGAGGTGGCGGTCGTGGCTGCCCTCGCCGAAGGACGGGGCGAACGCGTCGGGTGGGGTGATGAGCAGCGCGTTGGTGCCGGTGCCGTGGCGGTCGGCGACGACGAGCACCGACGGCGCCGACGCCCGGCGTGAGACGAGGGCGTCGATCTGCAGGGGGTCGATCAGCGGACAGTCGCCGGGCACGAGCAGCACGCGGTCGGCGCCGAGCTCCCGGGCACGGGTGATCCCGCGCCGGGCGGCCGCGTTGTGGCCGGTGTCGGAGTCCTCGAGCACCTCGGCGCCGTAGCCCGCACCGATCCTCTGTGCGACGTGATCGGCGCTCACCACGAGCGTGGAGTCGATCGTCGTCGCCCGGCGCAGGGCGATCAGCGTGTCGGCGAACATCGCCTCCACGAGCGCGCGCCGAGGGGTCGGGTCGAGGTCGGCGGCGAGGCGCTGCTTGGCGCGGTCGAGGGTCTTGAGCGGGAGGATCGCGATCGTGCGCATCGGTGGCGTCACACGCTAGCCCGTGGCCGGGGCCGAGTCGGTGAGACCGAGCGCGAAGTCGAGCGTCGCGGCGGCGACCTCACGCCGGTGCGCCGGGGTGTCGAGGCGGACGTCACGTCGGCAGGTCGGCAGTTCGGCGGCGGTCTGATCGGCGATCAGGCCGTCGATGAGCCCGGCGTAGAGCGCGGCGATGCCGTCGCTGTCGGCGGGGTGTCGCGCCCAGCGCAGGAACTCGGCGGTCGGGCCCTTGAGCACGGCGCCGGCGACGAGCGGGCTCACCGCGACGACCGGTGCCGGGCTGTCGGCGATCGCGGCGCGGATCCCGGGCACGGCGAGGATCGGACCGATCGAGATGATCGGGTTTGAGGGGCCGATGACGATCGCCCGCGCGTGGCGTAGCGCGTCGAGGATCTGCGGGGTGGCGTGAGCCGCGGGGGCGTGACGGAACTCGACGTCCTCGACGGGCCCGGCCCCGCCCCGGCGGATGAGGAACTCCTGCAGCGGATACCACTCCCCGGCGGCGCGCACCCGGGTGCGGACCGGCTCGTCGCACATGGGCAGGACCGCGGCGGTGACGCCGAGCGCGGCGGCGATCCGGGCGTGGGCCTCGGTGAGCGAGGCGCCGCCGGCGAGCGCCTGCGCCCGCTGCAGCGCGATCGCGAGGTCCCGGTCGCCGAGGTTGAACCACACCTCCTCGCCGATCGCCCGCAGTCCGTCCATCACCGCGAACGTGTCGTCGGCCAGGCCCCAGCCCCGTTCGTCGATCCGGTCGGCGAGCCAGAACGTGACGAGGTCGGGATCGGGGGAGACGTAGCCGCCGTGGACCTCGATGTCATCGCCGGTGTTGGCGATCACGACGAGGTCGTCACCGGTGACGTCGAGCATGCCGCGGGCGAGCTTCGCGCCGCCGGTCCCGCCGGCGAGGATGACGACGGGGGAGGGCATCGGCGGCTGCTCAGTCTAGGAGCGCGCCCGGGGTGGGAAAGCCGCGGGCACCGCGGATCTGGTGAGATGTGGCGATGGCCCCAGACGATCACGCCCCGGCGCGCCGGGGCGGCCGGGATGAGGCGCAGCTGCTGGAGGTCGCGCTCGAGGCCGCCCACGCCGCCGCGGTCGAGCTCGTTTCTCGCTTCGGGCGCCAGATGCAGGAGGTGCAGGCGAAGTCCAGCCCCACCGACCTCGTCTCCGAGGCCGACCTCGCGGCGGAGACGGCGATCCGGGCGGTGCTCGCCGACCGCCGTCCCGACGACGCGATCCTCGGCGAAGAGGGCGGTGCGACCGGCGACGGGGAATTGCGCTGGGTGATCGATCCGCTGGACGGCACCACGAACTTCCTCTGCGGCGTGCCCCAGTGGGCGGTGAGCATCGCCTGCGAGGACGCCGACGGCGGGTTGGTCGGCGTCGTCCTGGACCCCAACCGTTCCGAGCTCTTCACCGCGACCCGCAGCGGACCGCCGCTGCTCGACGGCGAGCCGATCGCCGCGTCCGGAGCCGATCGCCTGACGACCGCGCTCGTCGCCACCGGCTTCGCCTACTCCGCCGACGTGCGTGCCCGCCAGGCCCAGGTGCTCACCCGGATCCTGCCCGCGGTCCGTGACATTCGCCGCGCCGGCGCCGCCGCCCTGGACCTCGCATGGCTGGCCTGTGGGCGCTATGACCTCTACTGGGAGCGTGGCGTCAAGCCCTGGGACATCGCCGCCGGCGGTCTGCTCGCCCGCCGAGCGGGCCTCGTCACCGTCGTCCTGCCGGAGAGCGAGGACGGCCCCGAGGGCATCGTCGCCGGCCCCGCCC
>CAZZWJ010000165.1:0-1518 GCA_964657875.1 uncultured Solirubrobacteraceae bacterium | reverse complement strand
CGCGGCCGCGGTGACCGTCGCGCCGCCGCCGTAGACTGCTCAAGCTCCCCCGCGGCGGTGGTGGAACGGTAGACACGACGGACTCAAAATCCGTTGTCCTCAGGGGACGTGTGGGTTCGAATCCCACCCGCCGTATGTCGGACCTGCCGGCCCGTGAAGATGTCGTCGAGGTTCTCCCCGCACGCGTCGAGCAGCTGCACCGCCGCCGACCAGACCTGGTGGGCCTGACGGGAGGGACCGGCGTCCACCGCGATCGAGATCCGCTGCCACAGGAAGGCGACGAGCCGCGGATCGCGGTCGCTCACATCCCGGCCCATCGCCAGGTCGGCGATGACATCGGCGAACACCACCTCCGGCGTCGCACCGCCCGGCACGTGATTGCTGTCGATCGCGTGCTCGACGAGCACACGGCGCTGGTGCTGGGTGATGGTCATCACGTCTCCTCGTTCCCGGTGGTGCGGCGGTTCGTGTGAGCGGTGACGATCGGGAGTCGGGAAACTTGCGCCGCCTGCGACCGGCTCGATCATCCGTCCAGGTCGCAAACGGGGCGGCGTGGAGGGTCAGCGATGAGAAGGTTTGGATAACTTTGCGAAAGTTCTGTCGCCCGTTGGCGTTTGCAGTGAGCAGAGCCATGAATGTGGGGGCAGCCTCTACGAGGTCCCGTCCGCGGGTGGGCAGCTGGACGGGACCTCGTGAAGGCCACGGGAGGTCATGGAGCGGGCGACCGGCGGGGATCCGCCTGACCTGCGGGAATCCGCGTCAGGCGGCGGTGGCGCGAGGGCCGGTGGCCATCGGCTTGGAGCCCCGCGCCTCGGCCTGCTCACGCGGGACCTCCTGCTCGACGTTCCAGCCCTGGGTGAAGGCAACGGCGGCAACGACGACGAGCACGAGCTCGACCGGGATGAGCAGCAGCACGAACGTGCCGAGCGTGCCCGCCCCGAGGCCGGAGCCGCCGCCGAGCGCGTGAGCGCCCGCGTAGGCGCCGTAGGTGCGGTCATACCAGCTCGTGCCGTTGAGACCGAGCCCCGCGATCGCCGCGATCGCGAGCAGCAGCACCCCCAGCGCGGCGGCGAGCGGGAGCAGACCCCGGGACCAGCGGGCGATGAAGAATGCCATCACGAGGTAGACGGCACACCAGACGAAGTTGATCGGGGTGAGGCCCTGCAGCTTGTTCCAACCCCCGATCGTCACCGCGACCATGAGCGCGACCGACACGAGCAGCACGAGCACCACGAACACCCGCGTCAGCTTGCACACGCGGCGATCGCGGTTGGGATGAATGACCACGTAACCGGGTCGGACCTGTCGGGCCATCGCCATCTCGGCGCACGATACCTCCCGGACGGTTCCCGTGCGACCGTCGATCCCTCGCCCCAGCCGACCGATCCCGGGCCGCTTCCCGAGATCACGCCTAGACTGGCCCCGTCGCTCCCGCGGGCGTGGCGGAACTGGTCTACGCGCCGGCTTTAGGTGCCGGTGGGCTTTGCCCTTGGGGGTTCGAGTCCCTCCGCCCGCATC
>CAZZWJ010000164.1:0-7017 GCA_964657875.1 uncultured Solirubrobacteraceae bacterium | reverse complement strand
CACCGACTCCGACACCCGCACCGGGCAGCCGGCGCAGCGCGAGCAGGCCCCCGAGCCCGACGACCGCGATCGTCACCGCGCCGAGGCCGAGACCGGCGCGAGCGCCGAGCCCGCTCATCACGAGGCCCACGAGCGGCCCGCCGATCGGCGTCGAGCCCTGAAAGGCGACGAACCACAGCGACATCACCCGGCCCCGCATCTCGGGGGCGGCGCCGAGCTGCAGGGTCGAGTTGCCCGTCGACATGAACGCGATGCTGGCGACGCCGACGAGGGCGAGGGCGATCAGCTCCAGCGCCAGGCCCGGGGCGACGGTGGCGAGTACGAGCGTGATCGTGAACGCGCCCGAGGCGGCCACCAGCGGACGCAGCCCGGTCCGGCCGCGCGCGGCGATGAAGAGGCCACCGAACACGGCTCCGACACCCATCGCGGCGGTCATGAACCCGTAGCCGGCGGCGCCGACGTGCAGCCCGCGGCCGGCCATCACCGGCAACGTCACCTGAAACTCATAGGTGAGACATCCGGCGAGCCCCATCATCACGAGCGGGATCAGCAGCGACGGCGTCGAGCGCACGTAGGCGAGTCCCTCCCGCAGCTGCCCGCGGGCGCGGGGTGCGGGGACGGTCGGCGCCAGCGCGGCGCGGTCCATCGTCGTCAGCGAGACGACGACGGCGACGAAGCTGCCGGCGTTGACGAGGAAGCACACGCCGCTGCCGACGGTCGCGATGAGGACGCCCGCGACCGCGGGGCCGACCGAGCGGGCGGCGTTGACGAGCACCGAGTTCAGCGACACCGCGTTGCGCAGGTGCTCGGGGCCGACGAGCTCCATCATGAACGACTGCCGGGCCGGGTTCTCAAACGCGTTGTTGAGGCCGAGCAGCGCGGCGAGCACCGCGATCTCCCACACGGTGACCACGCCGGTGACGGTGAGGACGCCGAGGACGAGCGCCTGGACGCCCATCGCGGCCTGCAGGATCACCATCAGCCGCCGCTTGTCGACGCGGTCGGCGATGACGCCGCCGTAGGGGCCGAGCACGAGCACCGGAAGCGTCTGCACGGCGATGATGACGCCGAGGATCGTCGCCGAATGCGTGAGCTGATAGACGAGCCACGACTGGGCGGTCATCTGCATCCAGGTGCCGATCAGCGACAGCGCCTGACCGGAGATGTAGCGGCGATAGTTGGGGACCACCAGGGCGGCGAACGTCGTGCGTCCGGCGTGTTCGATCCGGGTCATCGACGGACCTCGGCGAGGTGATCGGAGAGGACCTCCAGCGCGGGGATCGCCTGCTCGACGATCCGGCGCTGGGCGTCGTCGAGGCCGCCGAGGGCGGCGTTGATCGCGTCGGTGCGCTCGCGCCGCATCCGCTCGGCGACCTCATGTCCCTCGACGGTGACCCGCACCCAGGCGGCGCGGCGATCACCCGGGTCAGAGGTCCGAGTCACGAGTTCGGCGTCGACGAGCTGGGTCACCGAGCGGGACATCATCGTCGGGTTCAGGCCCTCGGACTCGCCGAGCTCGCTGAGCCGGATCGGACCGCGTCGGTCGATCGCGAGCAGCAGGGAGATGCGGGTCGGCGACAGACCGGCCGCCAGCCCGGCGGGCGTGGCGCGCAGTCGTCGTGACAGCCGTCCGATCACCATGCGCAGCCGCGTCGCGGACTCGGTGTCGAGCACCGGCGGGGGGGAGGTGGGGATGGAGACGGAGGTCATCAGATAGTTGCCTGCTGGCAAGCATTAGCCTAGCAACCGCCGAGAACCCCCTCGTTTCTATCCTTCCCAGAGCCCCCGCGCCCGCTTCGGGCACAATGGCAACCGACTCACTCGACAATGCGGTACAGAGGGAGATTTCCATGACGCTGCAGATCGGGGCCACCGCCCCAGACTTCCACGCGGACACGACCGAGGGCCCGATTTCCTTCCATGAGTGGATCGGCGACTCGTGGGCGGTCCTCTTCTCCCACCCCAAGAGCTACACCCCGGTGTGCACGACCGAGCTCGGGTACATGGCCTCGATCAAACCCGAGTTCGACAAGCGCGGGGTCAAGGTGATCGGCCTGTCGGTCGACTCCGTCGCCGACAACGAGGGCTGGGCCGGCGACATCGCCGAGACCCAGGGCACCGCCCCCAACTATCCGATCATCGCCGACGCCGACTTCGCGGTCGCCAAGGCGTATGAGATGCTCGGCGCCGACGTCGACGGTGACGCCGCCTCCCGCACCCCGGCCGACAACCAGACCGTGCGCAACGTGTTCGTGATCGGGCCCGACAAGAAGATCAAGCTCGTGCTCGTGTACCCGATGACCGTCGGGCGCAACTTCGACGAGGTGCTGCGGGTCGTCGACTCGCTGCAGCGCACCGCGGTGCACAAGGTCGCCACGCCCGCCCAGTGGACCCCCGGCGACGACGTCATCATCGCCGGTTCGGTCTCCAACGACCAGGCCAAGGAACTGTGGCCCGAGGGCTGGGAGTCACCCAAGCCCTACATCCGGATCGTGCCCGACCCGACGCCCAGCGCCTAGAGGTAGACCAGGCGCCCCGGCTGACGCCCTGCTGCGGGCGTCGGCCGGGGGATGGCCTGTGGCTCAGCCGGCGGCGCGGCTGAGACGCTCGAACTGATCGTCGGTGAGCTCGATCGAGGCCGCCGCGAGGTTGTCCTCGAGGTGGGCGACGGTCGAGGTCCCCGGGATCGGCAGCATCACCGGTGAGCGGCGCAGCAGCCACGCGAGCGCGAGCTGGGAGGGCTTGGCGCCGACCTCCAGGGCGATCTCATCCAGCGGGCCGCCGTCGCGGGCGAGCTTGCCGGTCGCCAGCGGAAACCACGGGATGAAGCCGATCCCCTCGGCCTCGCAGTGATCCAGCAGCTTCTCGGCGGACCGATCGGTGAGGTTGTAGAGGTTCTGGACGGTCACGATCCGCGCCGTCTTCTGGGCCTCGACGAGCTCCTCGACGGACACCTCGGAGAGGCCGATGTGGCGGATCTTGCCGGCGTCCTGCAGGTCGGTGAGCGCGCCGAGGGACTCGGCGACCGGCACGGCGGGGTCGATCCGATGCAGCTGAAAGAGGTCGATCCGCTCGACGCCGAGGCGACGCAGCGACAGCTCACACTGCTGGCGCAGGTACTCCGGGCGGCCAACCGGCTGCCAGTCACCGGGGCCGGGCCGGGCGAGCCCCGCCTTGGTGGCGATCACGAGGTCGTCGGGATATCCGTCGGCTGAGCGCAGCGCCTCGCAGATGAGCTCCTCCGAGGTGCCCGGTCCGTAGGCGTCGGCGGTGTCGATCAGGGTCACGCCCTGCGCCACCGCGCGCTGCAGCACCCGCTTGGCCTCCGCGGGGTCGGCGGGTGATCCCCACACGCCGTCGCCGGTGATCTGCATGGCGCCGTAGCCGAGGCGGTTGACCGTGAGGTCGCCGCCGATGTCGAAGGTTCCTGATTCTGAGACGAGCGTTGTCATCCGTGTCCTTTGAGAGCGGTGTGCCCCTTCAGTGATAGCTGAAGGAACCGACCGAGACCGGCGCTGAGCCCGTGTAGAAGCTCTCGGCGGTCTGCACCGTCACCGGGACGCTCTGCCCCGCGGTGCCCGGCGGGGCCGTCGCCCGCAGGCGCTGGCTGGAGCCGCAGGACAGCAGGGTCTTGCTGCGGGTGATCGACGTGGCGGCGGTCGCCCCGAAGCTCGCCGAGATCGCACAGCCGAGGTTCTCACCGGAGATCGTGGCCACGGTGCCGCCGCCGGCGGGCCCGGTGCTCGGCGTGACCGCGGTGACGCTCGGGATGCCCGCCGCGTACAGCCAGAAGCGGTTGTGGGTGCCGGTCGGCGTGCAGCCGGTCACCGTGCAGGCCTCGAGGTCGACGATCGCGGGGTTCTCGGCGACCGTGGTGGTCGTCAGCCCATGCTCGCGGTCGAAGCCGAACCGGTACTGGGTGCCGACCGAGAACGGCTGGTTGCCGGGCTGCAGGTAGACGAGGTACAGCACCTGGGCGTCGAGGCCCCGGCCCGAGACCCGCAGCGGCGTGCCGCCGGTATCCAGGCCCCCGTAGAGGCCGCCGAGGTTGCGCGGGTTGTCGGCGTTGACGACGCGCGTGATCGCCGGGACCCCCGCGTAGGTGACCGTCCGTGGGGCGGAGCGGCCCCCGAGCGTCCGGACGCTGAACGGGACCCGCGCGGGGCCGGCGCTGACCGCGCGGCGCGGCGCCCGGATCTGGATCTCGGTGCCGGTCTCATAGACCGTGCTCTGGGACTCGGATGCGTACCGGTGGGGGTCTCCGAAGTCCGCGTAGGCGAGCGTGAGCGGGTTCAGTCCCGAGCCGTGGATCGTGAGCACGGTGCCGCCGTGCTCGTCGGCGAGCGCGAGCGGCCCATCGTCGGTGGACACCGAGGCGATGCGGGGACGGGGCACGTAGTCGTACTCGTCGGCGGCCTGGGCGACCTCGCAGTGACAGGTGGAGGCCCGGCGGGGGACACCGGAGGAGTCGGTCGCCGTCGATCCCTCCAGCGGCGGGCGGATCGCCGCCGTGGGGCTGGGGCCGTGGGCGCCGAGGACCCGCACGTAGACCTGACAGATGTCGTTCGCAGCCGTGTCACCGCGGTAGACCCCGCGGTGGGGGAGGGCGGCGCACCGGGTTCGGGCACTGCGCGGCGGGGCCGCGACGGTGATCTCCTCAGAGCTGCGGACCCGGAAGTTCGCCACCCGGACCCCGCCGACGGTCACCGCGGTCGCGTGATCAAAGCCGCTGCCCCGGATCGTCACCGTGCCGCCGCCGCCCGAGAACCCGCCGACCGGGGAGATCTCCTGGACCGTCGGCACCGACGTCGCCGCGGCGTGGGTGTCGATGAAGCGGTAGACCGAGCCCGCGCCGGGGGCGCTGGAGGCACCGTCGCGGAGGCTGACGATCACGTCGGCGGCGGCGCTCCCGTCCCCGGAGCTCGCCGGGGGAAGCGCCCGCCGGGCCGTGGGGGTGCGCAGGGTGATGGTGTGCGCGCCGAGCACGTGCACCGCGGCGGCGGGAATCCGCTCGCTGCCGATCTGCACGTCGGCGACGCGTGGGCGCCCGCCGCTCATAAAGCCGCTGCCGTGGATCGTCAGCCGCTGGCCGCCGGCCACCGAGCCCGCGCGCGGGGTGATCGCGCTCACCGTCGGACGCGGACCCGAGGCGGCGAGCGCGCACGCCGAGTCGGCGAGGCCCGCGGTGCCGGTGGCGCCGCTGAGAATCGGGGAGCCGAGGCCGGTGGCGAGGTCATAGCCGGGCTCCGCGCTGTAGACGTGCCCGTCGTCGAGTCCGTAGAGGTCGTTGTTGCCGGTGCGCACATCGGTGAACGAGGCGGCGTCGTGGGCGGGATCGGACGCGATCTCATACAGCAGGGGGGCGGCGAAGCCGACGCCGCGGGCGCTCTCACCCGCCGCCGCGCACGCCGGGGAGGCGTCGATGAGCGCGAGCGACGCCGCCCAGATCGGCGCCGCCGAGGAGGTCCCGCCGACCGTCGACCAGCCGTTCTGATGGTGGCGAGCGTTCACGTATTCGCGGCTGTAGATGGTGATCGCGCCGGTGAACTCGTCGGCCTGGGCGGAGACGTCGGGCACCAGGCGACACGGCGTGCCCGCACCGCCGGTGGCCGGACGGTCGCAGTAGCCGCCGGCGAAGCCCGCCTCCTGCTGGAGGTGAACCCCGGCATTCCAGGCGTGACCGCCGGGCAGCGCAAGGCCCCGGACCCGCGTCGCGCGCTGCCAGGCGGTCATCGTCCAGTCATTGGAGATGCCCCCGCCGCCCGCGCCGTAGGCGGCGCCGTCGTTCCAGGCGTGCTCGGTGACGTGTCCGGGGGTCGCGTCGGTGATCGCGGTGCCGCCGACCCCGACGACGTAGGGCTGGCTGGCGGGATCGTCGACCGCGACCGGGTTTGAACCGCTCCCCGAGCCGGTGTGCCCGTGGCCTGAGCAATCGTCGGAGCCGCTGTCGCCGGCGGCGGCGAAGATCGTCTGTCCCTGCGCGGCGGCCTGCTCGAAGAGCAGGTTCTCGGCCTCCTGCTCACCGGGCGCGCCGCGCTGCATGGCGGATTCGCACAGCCCCCAGCTGGTGCTCACCACGTGGTCTCGGTCCTGATCGACGATCTGGGCGTATTCGTCGAGGGAGTCATACGCGTTCGCCGACGGCCCCACGTAGACGTCGATCGTGGCTCCGGGGGCGAGCGCCGACAGGTCCTCGACGTCGAGGCTCGCCTCGCCGCTGCCGGTGCCGTAGGGCGCCCCGCCGTCGACACCGATCACGTGCAGCCGGCCCATCATCGCCGTCGCCCGGGCAGACCCGAAGTAGCAGCTGTCGAACGTCCGCACGTCGGAGCGCAGAAACGGCTCGAGCTCATAGACGGCGATGTGCTGTCCGGCGCCGGTGTCACCGGCGCTGTAGAGGCCGCCGGCTCCGTAGGCGCCTGCGACGGCGTCGTCGGTGAGCCCGTTGTTCTTCACCGCGTCGGTGCTCGCCGCCGTGCAGGGACGCGGCGCGGCGCCGCCCGCCGCCGTGGCGGTTGCGGTCGCCGCCCGCGCGCCGGACACCCGGGGGGCATGACGGGTGCGGGACGCCGACGCGGTCGGCGAGGCGATGCGGCGGGTCGCGACGGTGTCGTCGAGGCCGACGACGGCGGCGACCGACGCGGCGATCGAGCCCGGCAGGGAGATCGGGGTGCGCGCCGCACGACCGACGGCGCCGTGGGGCAGCGCGACGGTCTGGATCGAGGTCTGAAAGAGCGCGTCGGCGTGGGCGGCCGAGCCGGAGAACCTCACGATCAGGCCGCTTGACGCCCCGACGTGCAGGCCCTGGGCGCGCAGGGCGCTCTCGACCCCCGCGCGGGCCGCGGGCGTGGGACCGAAGCGGGCGGCGAAGGTGCCTGCCGCCAGGTAGTGACCGAAGGCGGCGGAGTGACGGTCGGTCACCGACGCGATGAAGCGCGTGAGTGCGGCCTGGTCGCGGGGCCGCAGCACGATCTCTCCGCGCACGGTGGCGGCGCCGGCGAGCGGCCGGCGCCACCG
>CAZZWJ010000163.1:0-7036 GCA_964657875.1 uncultured Solirubrobacteraceae bacterium | reverse complement strand
CTCAAGGCGCTCAAGTCCCTCCCCCATCGACCGGTCGTCGTGGTCGTGAGCGTGGTCGTGGGCCATCAGTTCACCGAGGGGTCGGTCGGCATCCGGGCCACGAGTGCGTAGCTGCCGCCCTTGCGCTCCAGCACCGCCTGCCACAGCGACGTCGGGGTGGCGCAGAAGGCGTCCTCGCGCTCGGCCGGGACGAGGATCCAGTCCTCGCGCTCAAGCTCGGCATCCAGCTGTCCGGGTCCCCAGCCGGCATGGCCGGCGAAGGCGCGTCCCCGGCGGGTCAGCGGCGGGTCGGCGTGGTCCTCGCCGCCGACCACGCCGACATCCTCGAACGCGACGACCGCCGCGCGGGCGGCATCCTCGAACTCCGCGAGCACGATCAGCGCCGACTGCTGCACCGGCCCGCCGATGTACAGCGGCTCGTCGAGGTCCACCAGCTGTGAGAGCTCCTCGACGGCCTCGCCGACCGTCGTCTCCGAGGGACGGTTGAGCACGAGACCGAGCGCCCCCTCGGGCGAGTGCTCGACGACGAGCACGACGGTGCGCTGGAAGTTGGCGTCCAACAGCGTCGGACCGGCGATCAGGAGCTGTCCGCGCGTCGACTCCATTACCGGGAGAGGCTACCGACCCCGACTCACCGCGACCGACCGCGACTGACCCCGCCCGCAGGCTCAGGCGTAGGCTGTGCGCCCCCAAGGGGCCGGGAGCTATCGTGGCATCCGACTGACCAGTCGATCAAGGAGGGCCGAGGGTGCGCGCCGGCGCCATTCAACTGAACGCGACCGACGATCCGCAGCGCAACCTCGAGGCCGCCGACCGGCTCGTGCGTCGCGCCGCGTCGCTCGGCGCCGAGCTCATCGTGTTGCCGGAGGTGTGGTCGGTGATCGGCACCCGCGCGCACCTGCGAGCCGGTGCCCAGACGCTCGAGGGTCCGGCGATCGCGTGGGCGCGTGAGATCGCCGCCGAGCTCGAGATCGACCTCGTCGCGGGTTCGATCGTCGAGGATCTCGGCACCGGGGAGCGGGATGCCAACACGAGCGTCCACGTGGCGCCCGACGGGCGCGTGCGCGCCGTGTACCGCAAGATCCACCTCTTCGACGTCGAGATCGACGGCATGGTCTATGCCGAGTCCGAGGCCTACGAGCCCGGCTCGGAGATCGTCACCTCGACCCTCGCCGACGGGACCTCGCTCGGCATGTCGATCTGCTTTGACCTGCGCTTTCCCGAGCTCTATCGGATCCTCGCCCTGCGCGGCGCCCGCGTCCTCGCCGTCCCGAGCGCGTTCACGTTGCCCACGACCCTGGACCACTGGGAGGTGCTCCTGCGTGCCCGCGCGATCGAGAACGGCTGCTTCGTCGTCGCGCCCAACCAGATCGGCGAGCATCCGGGCGCGACGCGCTCCGGGGGGCGCTCGATGATCGTCGACCCCTGGGGGGTCGTGCTCGCGTGTGCCGGGGACGGGGAGACGGTCGTCGTCGCCGACCTCGATCTCGACCGCCAGCGGGAAGTCCGATCCCGACTGCCGACCCTCGAGCGCCGGCGTCCGGACGCCTACGCGTGGGAGGTGAGGGCGTGAGCACCGCCTCGACCGAGAAGCGCCGGGTGATCCTCGACGCGGCCGTCCGCGTGTTCGCGCGTCAGGGGTTTCACACCTGCCGGGTGTCGGACATCGCCGACGAGGCGGGGGTCGCCTACGGCCTCGTCTACCACTACTTCACCTCCAAGGAGCAGATGCTCGACACCGTCTTCCTGGATCGCTGGAACGTGATGCTCGACGCGATCGCCGAGACCGACGCCTCCGCGGCCCCGCCGCGGGAGAAGCTCTACCGGATCGCCGGGTTCATCGTCGACTCCTATCGCCACGAGCCGGAGGTGATGAAGGTGATCATCGTCGAGGTGACGCGGGCGGCGAACACCTTCGGACGGACCCACCTCGCCAAGATCCGCGACGCCTACGCGCAGATCGCCGGCATCGTGGCCGCCGCCCAGGCCAGTGGCGAGTTCCGCTCCGAGATCACGCCGCAGTTCGCCGCGCAGGCTTTCTACGGCGCGGTGGAGCAGATGCTCACGGGCTGGATCTTCGACGAGGCGAGCCTCGGAGAGGTCGAGTTCGAGCAGGCGAAGGCGATGATCGTGGACCTCATCTGCGACGGCCTGGGGGCGCCGGCGCCGGTCATCTCCGAGAAGTCTGATTGAATCACTCTCCGATGACCGAGAGTCCCATCGTCAAACGCCTGCTCTGGTCCGGCGTCATGGCCGGCACGACCGCGCTGACGGGCATCGTCGCCATGCGGCTGGCGACGCTCATCTGGGTGCGCGTGTTCGGCGAAGAGCCGCCTGAGTGACCTCCTCGGAACCTGACGTGCCGGTCCCGGCGGCTGACACCCCAGCCATCCCGGCGATCCCGACCGCCCCGGTGGCCCCCGGCCCTGCCGATCTGCCGCCCGTACCCGCCTTTCCCGAGCCGCCCGTCGAGCCGGTCACGACGAGCTCGGGATTCCCCAACCCCCACGGCCTTCCCGAGATCGCGGTCGAACGACCCGAGGTCGGTGTCGGCGGCGCGTTCGCCGGCGGCCTCGTGCTCGCTCTGATCCTCAAGCGCCTTGCCCGCTGAGCTGCCCCCCGATCCCGTGGCCGACAGCCTCGGCGCCGCCGTCGCGGGCGTCTCCGAGCGCCTGTCGGTGCTGGTGCGTGACGAGATCGAGCTCGCCAAGGCCGAGGTCACGACGAAGGTCTCCTCGATCGCCCGGGGCGCCGCCGCCGTCGCCGTCGGTGCCGTCTTCGGGGTCTTCGCGCTCGTCTTCGTGCTGCTCACGATCGCGTGGGCGATCAACTCGGCCACCGGCAGCCTGTGGATCGGGATGGCGGCCGTGATGGTCGCGCTGCTCCTGCTCACCGGCTTCGCGTTCATGTTCGCGTGGCGCAAGTTGAAGGTGGGCGCGCCGACGCCGAAGATGGCGATCGAGGAAGCCAAGAAGATCCGCACGACCGTCTCGGCAGGGGACCAGAGCTGATGGCGACCCGCACCCCCGAGGAGATCCGGGAGTCGATCGAGCGCAACCGCCAGGGTCTGGGGATCGCCGTCACCCAGTTGCGCGCCGAGGTCGCCCGCACGACCGACTGGCGCTCTCAGCTGCGACGCAACGAGCCCCAGGTCCTCATCGGCGCCGCTGCCGCCGGGTTCATCCTCGGCGGCGGGCTCGCCGCGATCGGCGGGATCGTGTTCGGCGGTCGGCGCCGCCGTCGCTAGACGACGGCGCCGGTCGGGTTAGGCGAGCCGGTTCTCGATCGTCAATGGCGCCGCATCGGCGGATGCCGTCTCGGCCTCGGCGTCAGCCGGTGCCTGCAGGTTGAGCGTCTCGGCCAGCTCCCCGGACTGGTACATCTCCGACACGATGTCGGCGCCACCGACCAGCTCGCCGCCCACGAACAGCTGCGGGATCGTCGGCCACTGGGAGAGTGCCGACAGCTCCTGACGGATGCGCGGGTCGGGCAGGATGTCGACGGCGGCGAACTTCGCGCCCATCGACTGGAGGATCGACACCGTGCGGGCCGAGAAGCCACACGCCGGCGCGTCGGGGTTGCCCTTCATGAACAGGATCACGGGGTTCTCGGTGATTGCCTCGGCAATCGCCTCGCGCATGGGGTTGGCGGTCTGCTCGGTCATGATGCCTCCTCGGCGGCCGGAGTTCGGGTCTGGATCGAGAGGGCGTGGATACGGTCGCCGAGTTCGGCGCCGAACACGTCCTGGACGAGTCGGTGCTGAGCGATCCGCGACATCCCCGAGAACGCGCTGGCGTTCACGATGGCGTTGAAATGGTGACCGTCCCCGCTGACCGTCGCCTGCGCGCCGGGGATCCCCATTTCGATGCGATCCTTGATCTCATCTGTCGTGACGGACACCCTGTGAAGGCTAGCGGCCCACGGCTATACTTCCAAAAATGAAGCAGTCTGGAAACATCCGTCCCAAGGACTGAAATTGATCACACTTACCGATAAGGGCGCCGAGAAGGTTCACGAGTTCCTCTCGACCCAGAACACGGTCGTCGAGACCGCCGGCCTGCGGGTCGGGGTGCGTGGCGGCGGCTGCTCAGGCTTTCAGTACGCGCTCGCGTTCGACGAGCAGCGCGACGGGGACACCGTGTTCGAGAACAAGGGCATCCGACTGCTCGTCGATACGCCCAGCCTGCCGTACGTCGAGGGCTCCGTCGTCGACTTCGTCGACGGTCTGCAGGGCGCCGGCTTCAAGGTCGAGAATCCCAACGTCGTCGCCGCCTGTGGATGCGGCTCCTCCTTCCGCGTCGCGGACGAGGAAGAGGTCTCGGCGGTCTGACGCTCGCCGGCGGGGGCGCGCGAGCGGGCGCGGGCGCGCCGGCGCCCATCGGCGCCGAGCCAGCAGCCGGGCCGCCATCGTCGCGAGGGCCGCGAGTGAGACTCCGGCGAACACCGCGGACCACACGTTGGGCTGATCGATGATCAGGCGGGTCATCCACTCGAAGAGAAACCAGGTGAGGGCGCAGGCGAACAGCGAGACGAACGGGGGTCGCTCCGTCACGGTCGTCTCCCATGCGAGCAGCCCGAGCAGGAAGGGCAGCGGGTAGTAGACGATGTCCCACGGGTCGAGCACGCAGCGAAGGAGCAGCAACAGCGCGAGCAGGAGCATCGCGCCGTCACGTCGGTTGGCCGGTGCGCCGCCGCGCGTGCGCCCGGCATAGCCGCCGACGACCGGCACCATGATCGCGAGTGGAAGGGTGTGGCCGAGGTGCGAGATCCACGGCCTCAGCGCTTGGATCGGCTCGAGGAACCACCACAGCTGCCACGGGCTCGAGATCGTTGCGGTGCCCAGTCCGACCGCCTTGGACTGGGCGACGAAGCCGCCTGAGCCGACGAGCACCAGCGGCGCGAGCACCGCTCCGCAGGCCACGGCCATCGCCAGGATCGACCGCGGGCGGCGGTGTGAGAGCGCGACCAGCACCGGGCCGGCCGCGAGGACGCCCCACGGCTGATTGGCGGTCGCCAGGCCGACGAGGAGTCCGCCGAGCACCGCGCGGTCGCGCCGCGCGGCGAGGACGGCGGCCACGCACAGCACTCCGCCGAGCAGGTCCTCGGGGTGGCCCTGCTGGAGGGTGACGATCGCGAGCGGGTTGGCGATCGCGAGGATGATCGCGGTCAGCTGGGCGACGCGGGCGCCACCGCGGCGGCGCAGATCGATCGCGAGGAAGATCCCGAGTGCGGCCGCGGCGAGCAGGCCGGGGACGGCGCCGGCTCGGTAGATCGCGACACCGCCGCCGTGCCAGAGGCGGGTGAGCTCGAAGAACGGCGCGCGCAGCACCAGCGAGCCCCCGTAGGCCGGGGCGAGGCGCAGGAAATCCTCCAGGTGGCCGGCGAGCAGGGCGTCGACCGACGGGCGGGCCTCGATGGTCCAGTCAGGCCACGAGTGGTCACTCAGTCCGAGCCAGGCGGTGACGGCGAGGGCGAGGGCGGCGACCGCGGCGTAGAGGATCGCATCGCCCGTGCGGGCGCCCGTGCGTGACCGGCTCTGGCTCATGCCAGATCACTATCGGCGCCGCGGGGACGGCGCTTGAGTGCGCCGGAGGGGAGGCTCCGGCGGTCAGGCGCTGAGCGCCAGCGCGGTGCCGTCGAGCGCGCCCAGCGCGCGCTCCAGCGAGCACGAGATGCAGGTGAACGTGGGCGTGTCGCGCAGGGTGTAGGCGCTTGACTCGGTCATGCGCAGGCGCTGGACGAGGTCCATGAAGTCCGCCGGGTTGTCGGTCTCGAAGGCGACCACGAACTCCTGGTCATCGAGTCCGAAGGAATAGCTCGTGTTGAGGTCGATCGTCGGGTACTCCCGACCGAGCTTGATGTGCTCCTGCATGATCCGCCAGCGCTCGTCGGCTCCCAGCAGGTACCACGCGCGCGTCTTGACGAACGGGTACACGAACAGGTAGCGGCTGTGGGCGGGACGGACCTCGAGCCGGGACTCGTCGGAGTACTCGGACTCCTTGGTGAGCGCAAGCAGCGAATACGGGGTCTCACACCACTTCATCAGCCCGCTCTGGGCGAGCACGACATGGAACTCGTGGATGCGCTCGAGGTTCTGAGACTGGCTGAGCAGCATCAGATCGGCGTCGCCGCGCGTGCCCACGAGGGAGAACGCCCGCAGCAGATGACCGTCGGCGAAGTCCTCACACGCGGCCATGAACTCACGCTTGTCGGCGGCGCGCCGTTCGTCGTCGAGGCGCCGCCAGGCGGGATCGACCTTGAGGAAGGTGTACTTGACGAAGTGACGGGTCTTCATCGGACATCTGATGATAGGCCGCCGATCCCGTAAGCGGGCGGCGCGGCGGGGTAGAGTTAGCGGTATGCGAATAGCGCTCGTGTCGCCGTATTCGTGGACATATCCGGGGGGCGTGACCCGGCACATCGAGGCTCTGGCGGTTCAGTACATCTCCGAGGGTCACGAGGTTCGTGTCCTGGCCCCGGTGGATCCCGTCGACGTGGTCTCCACGGCGCTGCACCGCGGCGCCTCCCCCCAGGACCTCGCACTGCCCGACTTCCTCGTCCCGCTCGGACGGACGGTGGGGATCAAGGCCAACGGCTCGATCTCCAACCTCTCGGTGTCCCCGATGGCGGTCGCCGCCCTGCGCCGCGAGCTGCACACCGGCGGCTACGACGTCGTCCACATCCACGAGCCGATCGCCTTCCTGATCGGTGCGATGGCCGCCAACCTGAGCCCGGTCCCGGTCGTCGGCACCTTCCACTCCTTCTCCGAGGATCGGCTCACCAACGGGGTCGGCAACCTGCTCGGCTCCCGGCGCACGCTCAACCATCTGCACGTGCGGATCGCCGTGTCGGAGGCCGCCGCCTGGACCGGGCGCCGGTTCTTCGGCGGCCGCTACCGGGTGATCCCCAACGGCGTGCACGTCGATCCCGACGTGCTCCCGCGGGCGGGCGCCCGCCCGGTCGGCGACCGATTGCGGATCGTGTTCGTCGGCCAGTCGGTCGAGCGCAAGGGGCTGCCGCTGCTGCTGCGCGCCTT
>CAZZWJ010000162.1:0-7045 GCA_964657875.1 uncultured Solirubrobacteraceae bacterium | reverse complement strand
TCGGGAAGTAGGAGCGCAGGACCTGCTTGAGCGGGTCCTTCTTCGGCGCCTTCTCAAACGTGTAGTCGGTCGAGTACTTCTCGACGGGCGACACGAACGTCGGATCCCAGGACAGCTCCTGGATCTTGTCGTGAGCCTTGGTGATGCTTGCTCTGCTCACCTTCACTCCTTCGCTTCAGTCGTTCCCCAGCCGTCCGGACGAATGTCACGGGTCCGGACGGGCGGGCTTTGTACGAACGTATGGTCTCGTGGCATCTGCGACAAGAATCCGGTTGTTTCTGCAGTGCCTTGCAAGTCAGGAGACCGGGCTCAGCCGCGAGCGGTGACGCGGCAGATTGCGCACCGGGGCCGCCGGGGTCGCGCGTTCGGCGACGCCCTGCAGCGCCGCGGCGAGGTCCTCGGCGCGGGCGTCGAAGACTGACGGGCCCATCGACATCCCGAGCACCGCCGCAAAGCGACCGCGCCGGTCGCGGATCGGCGCGGCGATACAGCAGAAGTTCTCGTCGAACTCCTCGCGATCGACCGCGAAGCCGATGCGGCGCGTCCGTTCCAGCTCGACCGCGAGCCGTTCGGGCGACGTGATCGTCTGGGGTGTGAACGCCCGCAGCCCGGTGGCTGCGTAGCGCGCCACCCCGGCGGAGTCCAGCTGGGCGAGGACCACCTTGCCCATCGCCAGGGCGTGGGCGCTGTCCCGGATCTCCGAGCCCAGCCCCGGCATCCGCGGTACGCCCTGGCGCCCGCGAAAGGCGGTGATCTCGATCCGTCCCGAGCGCACGACGCCGAGGTAGGACCGGCGGCGGGTGAGCGTGAACAGCTCCTCGACGGTCGCGTGCCAGACGTCCTGATGGATCGGCTCGCGTTCGGCGTCCAGCGGGGCGTCGTGGAGGTTGCGCGCCGCGCGGTAGACGCCCTTGGCCTCGTGGACCGCGAACCCCTCCTCGCACAGCGAGCTCAGCAGGTAGTAGGCGGTCGAAGTCGACTTGCCCAGCCGTTCGGCGACCTCTTCGGCGCGCACGCCGGTCGGACGCTCGACGAGCAGCGCGAGCACCTTGAGCACCGAGCGGGCGGTGCTCAGGCTTCGCGTCGATGCCATGGCAGGGGCGCGCGCAAGCGCCCGCACGGGGTCAGCTGCCTTCAATCCAACCTCTCCTCTGTCCGACCAATCCGACGTCGTGCCTGACGCCGTCTCAGGACCGTAACCCACGCCGGAGCGGGGCGGCGTTACTTCGGCGTTACATCCCGCAGCGACTTGGTGTGCGAGGCGTGCGCGGGATCGGCACGCAGCTGCGCGAGGTGCGCGGCGGCGAGCGGACGCCGTGGATCGGAGAACGGGAGGTTGGCCACCAGTCGCTGCCAGGCGACCGGGTCGTGGGCGCCGGAGGCGTTCTGCACCCACTCCCACAGAGTGTCGACGTCACCGGCGCTCATCACCGCCTGGCGGATCCACGCCTCGAGCATCTCGCGCTCGCGCACGACTCCCGGCGCTGCGGAACGCGGCAGGATGGGGCCGGGATAGCGGACGACCGCCTCGTGGACCTCACCCCGGTGCAGCAGGGCGATCACCGCGGCGACGTCGGAGCTCACCCCGACGCGCAGCCGGTAGTGATCGGTCTCGATGCAGTCGCCCAGGAGCTTGCGCAGCCGTGAGATCTCGACGCGGATCGATCCGGTTCGCCGCGGGTCCCCGTAGACGCCCTCGCTGAGGTCCTCGCTGGACATACCCTCGGGGTTGGCGCACAGCAGCGTGAGGATCTCGGCATGGCGCGGGCGCAGATGAACGCCAGGCACGCCGTCGGGTTCGGTCCCGGCCATCGCCTCACCCCGCTCGCCGCCGAGGAGCTTCAGGCTCAGCCGCGAGCGGACCTCGGCGCCCTCCGGCGCGGCGGGGATCACCGACACGAGAAACGCGCCGCCGGCCAGGGGCTCGACCATCGCGGTGAGACCGGGCGCGATCGTCACCACGCCACCCTCGTCGGGCACCGCGAGCCGGGCGGCCGGCAACCAGCCCAGCGGACGGGCGGCGACGACCCGGCCGCTGGCGGCCAGCAGCGCGCGGCGCTCGCCGCGATGCAGGCGATCCCCGTGGCGCGAGAGCAGTCGGGCGTCACGGTTGAGCATCTCGCAGCGCAGCTGGGCCTCCATCGCCTGGGCGGTGGCGACGGCGACGGCCATCGAGTGCGGGTGGACGGTGCGTTTGGCGCCGGTGAGGTCGATCACGCCGATCACCCGTCCGGTGTCGGGGTCATGGACCGGGGCCGCCGCACACGTCCACTCCTGCACGATCTCGTTGAAGTGCTCGGAGGCGAACACCTGGACGGCATGCTCGGCCGCCAGCGCGGTGCCGATCGCGTTCGTACCGGCCCCGCCCTCACTCCACAACGCGCCCTCGGCGAAGTTCATCGAGTCGGCGGCCCGCAGGCGCACGCGGGCGGCGCCCTCGATCCACAGCAGCATCCCGCTGGCGTCGGAGACGACGATCAGGTGCTGTGACTCGTCGGCGGTCGACGCGAGGCAGGCCTGGATCAGGGGCGCCATCTCGGCCAGGGGATGGATCTCCCAGCGGGCCGAGGTCTCATCGACATCGGCGACCACCGGGGCCTTGGAGTATCCGCGCGGGTCGACACCGGCGGCCGCCGAGCGTCGCCAGGAGGCGGCGATCGGGTCGCGGATGCTCGGCGCCTCGACCCCCGCCACCGCCGAGGAGCCGGTCGCGACGAAACCCTCCCAGGCCCGTCTGACCTCCCGCGCGCGCATGCCGGGGGTAGTGGCTGAGTCGATGGCCAGCCACGGATTCGACATCTCGCCGATTGTAGAGCTACGTGATTTTTGTCACACGGACCGCGACGGGTTCGTCACGTGACGGGCGTCCAGGTCGGTCACGCGGCGGACCGCGACGGGTGGGGCGGATCCTGGGGAGTCGGGAACGCGCCGTCGATGAGCTCGATCCGGTATCCGTCGGGATCGGCGACGAAGCAGATCCGGTAGCCGGTGCGCCCCCCAGGCGCGTACGGCGGCTTCTCGGGCTCGATCCCGGCGGCGCTCAGCCGCGCCAGCAGCCCGTCGAGGTCCTCGACGACGAGCGCCATGTGGTTGTAGCCGTCGCCGAGGTCGTAGGCTTCGGCGCGGCCGACGTTGACCGTCAGCTCGAGCGTGTCGCCGTCGCCGGGAAGCCCCATGTAGACGTTGTAGGCGGAATCGAAGTTGAGTCGGCCGCGCGGCTCGAAGCCGAGGCGGGCGTAGAACTCGGTTGATCTGTCGATGTCGAGGACGCGAATGCAGATATGGACCAGTCGGGCGCTCATGGGGCCCAGCCTAACCATCTCATGACCAACGATCCAGAACCACTTCGCTACGAACTGCTCGACCGCGCGTTGGAGCGCGGCCTCGCGCCCGACGGGCTGCTGCGGGTCGGGTCACGCTTCGGCGCCCGGGCCCGCGAGCGCGCCGGCGCCCGGGGTGGGGTCGAGGCCGAGGGCGAGCGGCTGCGCGCCCTCGTGGCGCGGATGTCCAGCGGCCCGGTTGCCGAGGTGCCCGAGAAGGCCAACGAGCAGCACTACGAGCTGCCCGCCGACTTCATGGGGCTCATCCTCGGACCGCGGCGCAAGTACTCGGGGTGTCTGTGGCCGTCGGGGTCGGGGTCGGCGTCGGGGTCGCTCGGCGAGGCCGAGGAGGCGATGCTCGCGCTCTCGTGCGAGCGCGCCCAGGTGGAGGACGGGATGCGGATCCTCGACCTCGGCTGCGGCTGGGGGTCGCTGTCGCTGTGGCTGGCCGAGCACTACCCGGGAGCGTCGGTGGTGGGTGTGTCGAACTCGAGCTCCCAGCGCGAGTGGATCCTCGCCGAGGCGGCCCGGCGGGGCCTGGGCAACCTGGAGGTGGTGACCGCCGACGTGAACGTGTTCGCGCCGTCGGGCGCTCCGTTTGACCGGGTCATGTCGATCGAGATGTTCGAGCACATGCGCAACTGGCAGGAGCTGCTGCGGCGGGTCAGCAGATGGCTCGCCCCCGATGGCCGGGCGTTCATCCACGTCTTCAGCCACCGCACGACGCCCTACCTGTTCACCGGGACCTGGGCGGCGGCCCGGTTCTTCACCGCCGGGTTGATGCCCTCCCACGACCTGATGCTGCGCTTCCAGGACGACCTCGTCGTCCGCGAGCAGTGGGCGGTGGGGGGCGAGCACTACGCCCGCACCCTGCAGGCCTGGCTCGCACGCCTGGACGCCTCGACCGACGAGGCGCTGTCGGTGCTGAGAGCGTCCGGTCGCAGTGAACGTGAGGCGCGGCGACTCGTGGCCACGTGGCGACTCTTCCTGCTGTCGACCGACGAGATCTGGGGCTATCGCGGCGGCGACCGGTGGATGGTGAGTCACTACCTGCTCACGCCCCGCGGAGCGTGAGCGTCACCGTACGCCGCGCGACGGTGCGGGATGCCGACGCGATCGGCGCCGTGCACGTGGCCAGCTGGGAGGCGGCCTACCGCGACGATGCGCCCGCCGGGTGGCTCAATGCTCAGAGCGCCGCCGCCCAGGCCGAGGTCTGGCGCGGGCGCCTCAGCGACGATGGGGACCCGCTCGTGCTGATCGCCGTCGCCGACCGGGAGACCGTCGTCGGCTTCAGCGGGATCGAGCTCCCCAGCCGCGACACCGACGCCGCGCCGCGCACGGGGGAGATCGCTTGCTTCTACGTGGATCCCGCGCACTGGCGCGTCGGCGCCGGGCGGGCGCTCATGGACGCGTCGCTCGACGAGCTCAGGGCGCGCGGGTGCACGACCGCGACGCTCTGGGTGCTCGAAGGCAACGTCCGGGCGCGGGCGTTCTACACCGCGGCCGGGTTCACCGCCGATGGCGCTCGCCAGCGCCCGGCCGACTGGCCCGACGAGATCCGCCTGCGTCGCCGACTCGGCTGAGCCCGCCCGCGGAGGGTGCGGCAGCCTACCCCCACCCACCCGAGGTGGGATCCATCACCCCCGTCCGACACGCCATCAACCCCACCGCCCGGCCGGATCCGACACCGGGCCGGGGCCGGATCAGGACGACCTGCGCGGCGGCCGCGGAAAGAACGCGGGCGTGTTCTTGATGTAGTCGGCGTACTTGGGCCGGCGCTCGGAGATGTCCTTCTCCAGCAGCGCCGCACCCGACCCCTTGATGAGCAGGAAGCTCATGACGAGCGGGCCGATCACCGTCCACCAGGTGCCGCCGGCGAAGAGGGCGACGAGCCACAGTCCCCACCAGACGCAGAAGTCGCCGAAGTAGTTGGGGTGGCGGGTCCAGCCCCACAGCCCCCGGTTCATGACCTGGCCCTTGGAGTCCTCGCGGGCCTTGAAGCGGCGCATCTGCTCGTCGCCGACCCCCTCGAAGAACAGGCCCACCGCCCACAGCGCCACCCCCACCCAGATGATCCAGTCAAGGCCGGTCCGGCGCTCGGCGGCGACCTGGAGCGGCAGCGAGACGATGAGGACGAGCAGGCCCTGCGCCCCGAAGATCGACAGCAGGCTGTAGAGGGGGAACGAGGCGCCGCGCTGGTCGCGCATCTTGGTGTAGCGGCGGTCCTCGCCGGGGTCGCCGAGCTTCCGGACGAGCAGGTAGCCCCCGAGGCGCAGTCCCCACAGCGCCGTCATCACGAACAGCAGCAGCCGCCGCGACTCACCCCCGGAGCCGATGTGCGCGTCGCCGGCGATCAGACAGACGAGCGCGACGACGACGAACGCCGGCCCCCACACCGGGTCGACGATCGACACGTCGCTGATCGCCAGCGACACCGCCCACAGCCCGATGAACAGCACCGCGACCGCGATCACGGCGATGAGCGTCACGGTGCCGGGGGCGGCGAATACGGTGGCGAGCGCGAGCATCGGTCAGTGAGATGCGGCGCTCGGAACCGCTACGCGGTGGCGCCGGCGGTGTCCGCGGAGGGTGATGAGAGCGCGCCCTCGATCGCGGCGGTGATCTGCGGATCCTCGGGCTTGACCTTGCTCGGCCAGCGGCCGATCACCTTGCCGTCGGCGTCGATCAGATACTTGGTGAAGTTCCAGACCGGTGGCCCCGAGCCCGGCTGGCGGGCGATGTCGGCCCAGAGTGGCGAGGGGTCGGAGCGGACCGAGGTGCGCTCGGTGAGCGGAAAGCTCACGCCGTAGTTCTTCTGACAGAACTCGCCGATCTCACTGGACTCGTCGTACTCCTGGTCGGCGAAGTCCCCCGACGGCGAGCCGAGCATCTGCAGCCCACGCTCGGAGTAGCGCTCATAGATCGACTGCAGGCCCTCGTACTGGGGCGTGTACCCGCACTTGCTGGCGGTGTTGACGATCAACGTCGGGCGGCCGTGCAGGGATCCGAGGTCCAGTTCACCCCCGTCGAGGAGGGAGACGCTGCCCTGGTAGACGTCGGTCGGCTCGTCGATCTGCTTGGTGCGCTTGACGTACATGCGCGCGGTGGAGAGGAGGCTCATGGGATTGAGGTTAGGACTCGGGGTCGTCGAGTTGGGCCGCGAGCTCCTCGTGCACGGCATCGTCCTCGGCGCCACCGCGGACGGTGAGTCCCGGACTCGCGGCGCGGACCGCGTCCGCCGGGGAGTCCTCGCGCAGAGCGCGAGTCGTGAGCTCGCGCATCCGTCGATCGGTGGAGTTGAGATAGAGCCGGCGCTCATAGCCCTTGAGGGCGTGAAACCCGATCCAGATGACCGGATTGGTGATCGAGGCCGTCCTGGAGACCGCGTGGGAGCGGAACTCCACCTCGCCGCTGTCCAGCCATTTCCATACCTGCCAGCCCATCTGGCCGCGCTCGACGTGCCCCTCCAACGTGCGGTAGGCCCAACCGAACACGCGCGCGTCCCGGCCGTCGGAGCTGCGGACCTCGTCCCAGACGATCGCGACCCGCACTCCGACGTGGATCTTGACCAGTCCGAGCGCGCGCAGCTCCAGCAGCATGTCGCGACCCGGCAGCGGGAGGTCGGGGTCATAGAAGGCACGGACGAGGGAGGGATCGGCGAACTCATAGCCGCGGATCAGGCGGGAGGCGATCTCCCACGGTCCACCCTCCACCGGCTCGCCCGG
>CAZZWJ010000161.1:0-7056 GCA_964657875.1 uncultured Solirubrobacteraceae bacterium | reverse complement strand
ATGTCGCTGTTCGTCAACCCGCGGCAGTTCAACGAGGCGACCGACCTCGCCGGCTATCCCCGCGACGAGCGCCGGGACGGCGAGCTCGCCGCCGCGGCGGGCGTCGACGTCCTGTTCGCGCCCGCGCCCGAGGCGATCTATCCACCGGGGTTCGCCACCACCGTGTCGGTCGGCGGTCCCGCCGAGGGGCTGGAGAGCGACCACCGCGGCCGCGGCCACTTCGACGGGGTGGCCACGGTCGTCTGCAAGCTGCTGAACATCGTCGGTCCGGCGGTCGCCTACTTCGGTGAGAAGGACGCCCAGCAGGTGGCGGTCGTGCGCCGGATGGTGGCCGACCTCGACATCGCAACCGAGATCGCCGTGCGCCCGACCGTGCGTGAGCGCGACGGGCTGGCCATGTCGAGTCGCAACTCGCGTCTGTCGGCGCCCGATCGCGCCCGCGCCGACGTCATCCATTCCGCTCTGTCGGCGGTCGCGGCGGCCGTCGCGGCGGGGGAGCGCGATCCGGTCGCCGCCACCGCCCCCGGTCGCCAACGGCTCGCCGCCGCCGGCGCCGAGCTGGAGTACCTCGAGCTCGTGGAGCCCACCACGATGCGCCCGCTGGCTTCGCTGGGAGCTGACGCGCTCGCCGTCGTCGCCGCCCGCCTGGGCTCCGTCCGGCTCATCGACAACCTTGCCGTGTCCGTTCCGTCTGCACTCGATGTCATGAAACCGGCGGTGGCGACCCCCCTGCGGGCGCCAACCGTCTAGCCACAGAGAGAGGTATTGGCCATGTCCGCCACCCCCCGCACCCCGGTACCCGACGCGCTGGATCGTCCACTGCCGATGACGTTGCCCCGACTGGCCGAGAAGAAGCGCCTCGGGGAGCCGATCGTGATGGTGACCGCCTACGACTACCCCTCCGCGCAGGTGGCCGAGGAGGCGGGCGTCGACGTAGCGCTGGTCGGCGATTCCGCGGCCATGACGGTGCTCGGCTACCCCTCGACGGTCCCGGTCTCGATCGACGAGATGGTGATGCTCGCCGCCGCCGCCCGCCGCGGGATGTCGACGCCGCTGCTCGTCGCCGACCTGCCGTTCGGCTCCTATGAGGCGTCCGACGCGCTCGCCGTCGCCTCGGCCCAGCGCTTCGTGAAAGAGGCGGGCGTCGATGCCGTCAAGCTCGAGCGCGGCGGCACGAGCGTGCAGCGCGCGGGGGCGATCGTGGCGGCCGGGATCCCGGTCATGGGCCATCTCGGCCTCACCCCGCAGACGGCGACCGCGCTCGGCGGCTACCGCGCCCAGGGTCGCAGTGCCGTGGAGGCGCTCGCCGTCGCCCGGGACGCCCTCGCCCTCCAGCAGGCCGGATGCTTCTCGATCGTGCTGGAGGCGATCCCCGCCGCGGTGACCCGCGAGCTGATGGGGCATCTGGAGATCCCGGTGATCGGCATCGGCGCCGGCGAGGCGACCGACGGCCAGGTCCTCGTCTTCCATGACCTGCTCGGCATCTATGACGGGCACGTCGCCCGCTTCGCCAAGCGCTACGCCGACGTGCGCGCCCACATGGTCGCCGGAATCGCCCAGTACGCGTCCGAGGTCCGCGGGCGGGCGTTTCCCGGGCCCGAGCACTGCTACTCGATCGAGGAGGAGCAGCTGGGAAGCTTCCGAGCACAGCTGGAGTCGCTGACCGCGGACTGACGGAGAACCGGCCGCGCGGCGGCGCCCGAACCCGGCCTTGGCCTCGGCTCGCCGGGCAATTAGCATGCCGGGTCGATGCCGCGATTCACGCACGGGTCCAGCGCCCGCGACCGGGTCTTCCTCGAGCTGTTCGATCAGGCGGGGCGCAACGCACGCCGCGCCGCGGCGCTGCTGCACGAGCTCCTCGCCGGCTGGCCCGACGAGCACCGGCTGGCCGCCGAGATCCTCGACCTCGAGCACGAGGGCGACCGCATCACCCACGAGATCATCGACCGGATGAACCACACGTCGGCGAGCCCGATCGCCCGTGAGGACATCCTCGCCCTCGCCTCGGCGGTCGACGACATCGTCGACTACGCCGAAGAGGTCGCCGACTATCTCGGCCTGTACAAGATCGAGGCGCCGATGGAGCAGTCGATCCAGCTCGCGCGGGTGCTCGCCGACGCCGCCGCCCAGGTCTCCGAGGCACTCGGCGCGCTGCGGGGACTCGGTGACATCACGCCCTTCACCGTCGAGGTCAACCGTCTGGAGAACGAAGGTGACCGGATCACCCGCGAGGCGGTCGCGTCGCTGTTCGACGGCGGGATCGACCCGATGGTGGTGATCCGCTGGAAGGATCTGTTCGAGCGCCTCGAGGCCGGCGTCGACGCCACCGAGCATGCCGCCAACATCATCGAGGGCATCGCGATCAAGAACTCCTGACCCTCGTTTGTGCTTCCTGATACGCTCGCTTTTCGAGGCGCTGTAAGTCGCCCCGGAATCTGGCCGATGACGGTCGGTATCTCGGTAGGATGCCGAGCGGCCCCACCAGCAGGAGGAGAGAGAGATGTGGCAAGGAATGCGTCGGCGGGCCCTCACGGTCATCGTCGTGCTCGGCGGTATGGCGGCGGTCGTCCCCGCAGCCTCGGCGTCGATCAATCCGACCCTCAGCGTGACCTCGAGCACGCCGGCCGCCGCGGGCACCACCGGCAGCCTCGGTCTTGACATCAACTTCAGCCCGTCCTCGGGCGATGCGCCACAGACCGCGGTCCTCAACCTCCCGCCGGGCGTCCTCGCCGACGCGGCGCTCAACAACGGCGCCTGCATCGCCACCGCGATCTCCGACTTCTCAAACGACGCCCCGTGTCAGATCGGGTCCGGTGACGTGACCGCGATCGCCAGCGGCGTCGTTCCGGTCACGACGCCCGTCAACTTCTACCTCGCCCCCCCGCCCGCCACCGGCGACCTCGCGGGGCTCGTCGTCGCCACCGGCGCCGGGGATCAGATCGGGGCCGTCGACGGCATCAGCATCCGCCCCAGCGGCGACGCCGACGGCGTCGGGGTGACGATCAACCTCACGCTCCCCCAGAACATCGGCGGCCTCAACGTCGCCGTCTCCCAGATCTCCTCCACCTTCACCGGTATCCGCTTCCCCACGACCTGCCCGTCGACGGCGGCCAACGTCACCCTGTCGGCCGACGCGATGTCCGCACCGGCGACCTATCAGTCGGCGTCGGCCCCGCTGCCCGTCAGTGGCTGCGCGGCGCTGCCCTACAACCCGCAGTACTCGCTCACCGCGGTCCGGGACGCCAAGGACAAGGTCGTCAAGCTGGTCACGTCGTTCACGCAGGGGGCGACTGAATCCCCGAGCTCGTCGATCTCCCTCGCGTTCCCGATGAACTCCCTGTCGCCGTCGATCGCCGCGCTGCACAACCTCTGCAGCGCCGGCCCCTCAAGCGGGACCTGCACCCCGGTGGCGTCGGTGACCGCGTCCTCGCCCGACTATCCGACCGCGCTCACCGGGCAGGGGTATCTCACCGGCTCACTCAGCGGACTGTCGCTCACGCTCGTCTTCCCCTCGCCGTTCCCGCTCACGCTCGTCGGGTCGGTGAACCTGAAGACCAACGTCACGACGTTCACCGGCCTGCCCGACATTCCGCTCACCTCGCTGGCGGTCTCCCTCAACGGTGGCCCGGCCGGCCTGTTCGACACCAACTGCGCGGTGCCGAGCAACACCTCGACGGCGACCACGACCGATCAGAACGGCGACAAGACGGCGACGCCGGCCGCCAAGTTCACGATCTCCGGGTGCCCGACCCCGTCGGGCACCGGCACGTCCGGTGGTTCCGGCGGCAGCGGCGGCTCGGGTTCCGGCAGCAGCGGAGGCGGGTCCTCGGGCGGCGCCACCGGCACCGCGCGCGTGACCATCTCCGACGTCCGTGGCCTCCGGACCGGGCATCCGTCGGTGCGCTTCAGCCTCTCGGCGAGTCACCGATCCAAGCTGAAGTCGGTGAGCATGACCCTGCCCCGGGGACTCTCGTTCCTCACCCACAAGGTCCACGGCAAGCTGCGCGTCAAGGGCCTGACGCTCAAGGGCGGAGCGGTGAAGTCCGAGCGACTTCGCCACGGGGTGCTCACGATCACGCTCAAGCGGGCCGCTCGGCACGTCACCGTGAGCGTCAGCTCCGCCGGCCTGAAGGAGTCAAAGGCGCTGCGTCGCAAGTCGACCGCCACCAAGACCCGGCATAAGAAGTCGACGGCCAAGAAGAAGAAGACGACCGCGAAGGCCACAAGCCCCCGGACGGCCACGGCCATCCGCTCCACGGTTGACCTCACGGCCCTGCGCGCGGGGCGCTAGACCATGCGACTGCTCAGAAGTGGCCTTGCGGGCTTCGTCGTCGCGATCGCGTCCGCCGGGCTCGTGCCGGCGGCGATGGCGAGCTCGACCCCGTCGGTGTCCCTCAACCAAAGCGCCGGCTCGAGCGCCGGAGGGTCCCACAACCTCGGACTCAACCTCAACTTCGCCAATTCCGGCACCGACACGCCCCGCGACATCACGCTCACCCTGCCGGCGGGTCTGCTCGCCAACGCCGCCCAAAACGGCGGCACCTGCCTCAAGACGCCAGCCTCCGCCAGCCCCAACGCGGGGTGTGAAGTGGGCAGCGGTACGGTCACCGCGCAGCCCGATGTCGAGATTCCCGGGCTCCTCGGCTCCACGTTGGCCACGGCCGTGTCGGTCCCGGTCGCCTTCTACCTCGTGGCGCCTCCCGGATCCGGCGACCTGGCCGGCCTGGAGGTCTACTCCTCCACGCTCAACGAGCAGCTCGGTTCGACCGGCACGGTGGACATCCGCCCGAGCGGGAGCCAGGCAGGCGTCGGTGCGACCATCAACCTGACGCTGCCCGACACGCTGACGCTCACCCTGCCGGTCCTCGGCACCGTCAACGCCGCACCGATCTCGGTCACCAGCATCCAGAGCACCCTGGACAACCTGCGCTACCCGTCGACCTGTCCCTCCAGCCCGGCGGCCTTCGGGGTCACCAGCACGAGCTATGCGGACGCGAGCCCGCGGACGGTGAGCGCGCCGCTGTCGGTGACCGGCTGTTCGTCGCTGGCCTACAGCCCCGCGTACTCGCTGTCGGCGACGAAGGACTCCGGTGACGACCACGTCGCGCTCACCACGAGCATCACCCAGGGGGCGACCCAGGCTCCGAGCAGCTCGATCGCGCTCAGCTTCCCCACGTCGGTGTTCGCCGCCGACTTGAACGGCCTCGGCAACCTCTGCCTCGGCGCGGTGGGCAACTGCACGGCGGTCGGGTCGGTCACCGCCGACTCGCCGCTCTATCCCACGGCGCTCAACGGGCAGGCGTACCTCACCGGCAGCTCCGGGGGGCTCAGCCTCACGCTCACTTTCCCCGCCCCGTTCCCGCTCACGCTCGTGGGCTCGGTCTCACTGCTCACGAACACGGCATCGTTCACCGGCCTGCCCGACATCCCGCTCTCCCAGCTCGCGGTCAAGCTCAACGGCGGCTCGCGAGGCCTGTTCGCCACCGGATGCAACCCGGCGTCGGGCACCTCGACGGCGAAGCTCGTCGATCAGAACGGCGATCAGTCACGGTCGGTCTCGGCGGCGTTCTCGGTGTCCGGCTGCCCGCACGTCACGCCGGCCGGCGGGGCCCCGGGCTCCGGTCCGACGACGGGTGGCTCGGGCGGATCGGGCGGTGGCACGTCGGGGAATCCCGGCGGCGGCAGCGGTTCGGGCGGCGCGGGCAGCGGCACGTCTGGCTCCTCCCCGACGCCGACGGTGACGGTGAGCGGCACCCGTCTGGTCGTCGGTCCCATCTCGGGCCTGAGCCAGGGCCGACCGTCGCTGCGCTTCACGCTCTCGGTCAAGAAGCATGTGGCCAAGCTCAACCGCCTGACCGTGATGCTCCCCACGGGCCTCGGCTTCCGCTTCCGCCGCTCGGGCAAGCACACCGTGATCCGCGGTGTGTCCCTGAGGGGCGCGAAGATCCGGTCGCTGGGACTGTCGCACCATCACCTGGTGATCACGCTGCGTCGCGCCACGAGCCGCGCCCGCGTCACCCTCAGCCCCGCGGCGCTCACCGAGAGCCACGCGCTGCGTGTCCAGGCCGAGAAGCGCCGGCTCAAGCGACTGCGGCTGAAGGTCATGGTCCGTGACACCCGGCGACGCATCCGCACGCTCACCGTCACCGTCCACAAGTTTCATCTCACGTAGCCGGCCGCCCGTTGCCATGAACGCCGGGGGCGCGGCGGATGGCCGCGCCACGTCAGCCGTGCGGGAGCTCGCGGATCACCCGGGCGGGTGCGCCGGCGGCGACCGAGAACGGCGGCAGGTCGCGGGTCACGACCGAGTTGGCGCCGATGACGCACCGCTCCCCCACGCTGACGCCACTGGTGATCACGACGTTGGCTCCGCACCAGACGTTGTCGCCGATCCGGGTCGGTCCCCGGCTCGTGAACCCCTGCCACGTGATCGGCAGCTGGGGATCGTCGACGCGATGGTCGGCGTCGGTGATGAAACAGCCGTTGGCGAACATGCAGTGGTCGCCGATCTCGACGAGCTCCAGCGCGGCGATCATGACCCCGAGGTTGAGGAACGTCCCGGAGCCGATCCGCACCCGCGCCGGAGCCGGCGCCGTGATCCACACCCCCGGCTCCATCAGCACGTCGCGTCCGAGCTTGAGCCGATCGTCGGTGAGCGCCTCCAGCACGTCGCCGTGCAGCGGCCAGCGGGCGAAGCACCCGCGGCGCATGAGCTCCCAGTGAATCCGCGCTCGGCGGTGCGGCAACGAGTTGCGCTCATACCAGCGCCACTTCTGCCCCCACAGCTTCAGCTCCGCCGCCCGGCTCCCCAGCGGGCGTGGCGCTGACGGATCCGCGGGGCTCACCGTCGGCCGCTCAGCGCGACGCGGGTGCGCCACTGGTCGGCGCCCGGCGCTTGGCCGCCGTTCCGTTCTTGGTGGCGGTGGCGCTTTTCATGGAAAACTTGGACGCCACGATCGTAAACACCGCGGTGCCAACGATGTCTGCGGCGTTGCACGTTCCGCCGCTCAGCCTGAAGGCGGTGTTGACCAGCTATACGCTGAGTCTTGCCGTTTT
>CAZZWJ010000160.1:0-7059 GCA_964657875.1 uncultured Solirubrobacteraceae bacterium | reverse complement strand
TGTCCCGCTGGCGAATCCGACGAGGGCGCTGACTGCGAGCGCCACCCGCAGGGTCAGCTCGGCGGCTTCGATGTGAGGCAGTGTCTCGCGCAGGCCATCTCTGAGCTGTTGCGTGGGGGCGGCGGTGGCGTCTTTGAATCGGCCGTCCAGCGAAGGGCTGGCCTGGGCCTGGCCGATGATGCGTCCCAGTCGCCGGTCGCTGGCCTCGCGGCTGACCGTGACGCGCACCAGCGGCGTGGCCCACGCCCCGATCAGCTCCGCGACTGACGGTGGGGGGCCCTCTTCGCCGAGAGCGGCGAGGGCGGCGAGCTGGGCCTCGACGATCGACTGGGTGGCGCGGGTGATGACCTCGTCGACGAGGCCGTCGCGGGAGCCGAAGTGGTACTTGACGGTGGCGACGTTGGAGCCGGCGACCGCGCTGACCGCGCGCAGCGTGAGGCCGGGCTTCCCCATGGCTGGCCAGGATCTCGGTCGCGGCGTCGAGCAGCCGACGACGGGTCTGCGCGCCGGCCTGGCGCCGACCGTCGATGTGCTGCGAAACGCCGACCGAGGGGTCGCTGCTGCAGCGCCTCGCCTCTCCCGCCGAGGTCGCGAACCTGATCACCTACCTGGCGAGCCCGCTGGCCAGTCTCACCAACGGCGCGGTGGTCCGCGCCGAAGGCGGCACGTTGCAGACCATCCTCTGGCGAGCCCGTCACCCACGACGGGCGGATCGGGCCGCGAGCCACGCCGGGGAAGCCCGGACGCGGCCCGCGCGCGCCGGCTCAGCCGAGGTGGACCGAATGCATCTGGATCCCGCTCACGCGGCCCCCGATGATGATGAATTCAGTGGCCAGATCGCCATGGCCGGCGATCTCGAAGTACCCCTGCGAGGCACTTCCGGTCGCGTGCGGGTAGGCGGCCTTCACCGCGCGCGCGGTCGAGCCGAGTCCGATTCCGGCGCTCGTCTTCAGGTCCGCGAACGGCGAGTCGAAGCTGCGCGCGCCGGTTTTCGTGACCCCGGTCGTGATGCTGATCTCGGCGACGAACGGTGTTGGATGGTGGACCGTCCCCGCGAACACGATGCTGAACGCAGATTGGTCGGCGGCCGAGAACGTGCACCCCTTCTTCGCTGAGCAGTGTGCGGCGGAGACGCCGAGCTCGCGGTCCGCGGCCGCGGAGGTGCTGCCCAGCGCGACGCCGGCGAGGGAGTGGTTGGGCACGATGAGATGGGTGCGGAACGCCGGCAGGCTGGACGCAGCCGCCACCGCCGAGCCGAGCAGCAGACAGGCAAGCGCGGCGCCCAGGATGGTGAGCTTCTTCATGCGATTCCTTTGGTTCGATGATTCCCGCAGAGGCTCGGCGCCTGGGCCCCCGGTCATCTCTGCACGCTGGCAGGCGCCACTCGGATCCGACAGACGCCCGACGCCCGGCGCCCGGCGCCCGGTCAAGATAACTGAAACTCCCTCCGCAAACCGGGCGCTCGCGTCCGGATAGCCGACGCCGAGCCTGGTCAGACGTGCAGCACTGCTCCAACGGGCGATCCGGAGTAGGATGGCGCGCCTCATGACCCGCTGGGTCTACGACTTCGCCGAAGGATCCCGGGAGATGCGGGATCTGCTCGGTGGCAAGGGCGCCAACGTCGCCGAGATGACCCGGGTGCTCGGAGCCGGCCGCGTGCCCTCGGGGTTCACGATCACCACCGAGGCGTGCGTCGCCTACATGCACGGCGATCGCTCCGAGCCCGAGGAGATGGCCGAGCAGGTCGCGGCGGGACTCCGGCGTCTGGAGGAGAGTGCCGGCAAGTCGCTCGGCGACGCCTCCGATCCGCTGCTCGTCTCGGTGCGCTCCGGCGCCCGGGAGTCGATGCCGGGGATGCTCGACACCGTGCTCAACCTGGGTCTCAACGACGCGTCGGTCGACGGGCTGGCCCGCAGCACCGGGAACGAGCGTTTTGCCTGGGACTCCTACCGGCGCTTCGTGCAGATGTTCGCCAACGTCTCGCGGGGCATCGCCGGCGAGCACTTCGAGTCGGCGATCGCCGACGCCAAGCGGGCGCGCTCGGTGACCGACGACACCGAGCTGGACTCAGACGCGCTGCGCGAGCTCACCGCCACCTTCCAGGAGATCTACCGCGCCGAGACCGGCGAGGACTTCCCCCAGGACCCCACCGAGCAGCTGCGCCTGGCGATCCGGGCGGTGTTCGACTCGTGGGTCGGCAGGCGCGCGATCGCCTACCGCCGCCAGAACCGCATCCCCGACGATTGGGGCACCGCGGTCAACGTCCAGCAGATGGTGTTCGGCAACAAGGGCGACACGTCGGGATCGGGGGTCGCGTTCAGCCGCGACGAGGTGACCGGCGCGCCGCAGCCCAGCGGCGACTTCCTCCCCAACGCTCAGGGCGAGGACGTCGTCTCCGGTGTGCGCACCCCCCGGGACATCGCCGAGCTGGCCGACTGGATGCCCGACGTCAACCGGCAGCTGATGGAGATCCTGGGCACGCTGGAAGCCCACTACGGCGACATGCAGGACACCGAGTTCACCGTCGAGGAGGGTCGGCTCTACATGCTGCAGACGCGCAACGCCAAACGGCCCGCCCAGGCCGCGGTGCGCTTCGCCGTCGACGCGGTGTCGGAGAACCTGCTCACCCGCGATCAGGCGCTGATGACGATCGACCCCGACTCACTCGACGCGCTCCTGCACCCGACCTTCGACCCGCGCGCCGACTTCGAGGTGCTCGCCCGCGGCATCGCCGCCTCCCCCGGCGCCGCCAAGGGCGCGATCGTGTTCACCGCCGAGGATGCGGTCACCGCCGCCGCCGAGGGCCGCGACGTGATCCTCGTGCGCCCGTTCACCGACGCCGAGGACGTCGCCGGCTTTCATGCCGCGAAGGGGATCCTCACCTCCGAGGGCGGCAAGGCGTCACACGCCGCGCTCGTGGCCCGCGGCATGGGCCGGCCCGCGGTGGTCGGCGCCCAGGCCCTGTCGATCGACCTGAAGGCGGGGACGGTGAGCGTGAACGGGACGTCGCTCGGCGAGGGGGACGCGATCGCGATCGACGGGACCACCGGCCGCGTCACCGTCGACGACGTGCCGCTCGTGCAGGCGCAGGTGGATGAGAACTTCCAGACCGTGCTCGGGTGGGCCGACGCGGTCCGCCGGATGGGCGTGCGCACGAACGCCGACACGCCCGAGGACGCCCGACGCGCGCGGGAGCTCGGCGCGCAGGGGATCGGCCTGTGTCGCACCGAGCACATGTTCATGGCCGCCGATCGCCAGCCCAAGATGCGCGCGATGATCATGGCCGCGACCACGGAAGCGCGCCGCGACGCGCTCGCCGAGCTGCTGCCGCTGCAGCAGGCCGACTTCGAGGGGATCTTCGCCGCGATGGCCGGACTGCCGGTGACCGTGCGGCTGCTCGACCCGCCGCTGCATGAGTTCCTGCCCCACGCCGAGGACCTCTCCGCACAGGTGCAGCGGGCCCAGATCGAGTGCACCGACGACCTCCCCGAGCTCGAGCGGCTGCTCGACCGCGTCCACGAGATCTCCGAGGAGAATCCGATGCTCGGCACCCGCGGTTGCCGGCTGGGGATCATGTACCCCGAGATCTATGAGATGCAGGTCCACGCACTGATGCGCGCCGCCAAGGCCGCCGACGAGCCGCCCCACCTGGAGATCATGATCCCGCTCGTCGACTACGAGCAGGAGCTCGAGATCATGCGCGCGCTCGTCGAGGGCGTCGGTGATGCGGAGGGCCTCACCGCCGGTGAGGACTACACGGTGGGGACGATGATCGAGCTGCCGCGCGCCTGCTTCGTCGCCGACCGGATCGCGCTGCACGCCGACTTCTTCTCCTTCGGCACCAACGACCTCACCCAGACCGCCCTCGGCTTCTCCCGCGACGACGTCGAGTCCAAGTTCGTGCCCGCCTACCTGGAGCGCAAGATCATCGACCGGTCCCCGTTTGAGACGATCGACAAGCCCGGGGTCGGCTGGCTGGTGCGCCTCGGCTCCTGGGTCGGACGGGAGTCAAAGCCCGGCCTGAAGCTCGGCATCTGCGGCGAGCACGGCGGCGACCCCGAGTCGGTCGTCTTCTTTCACCGCGCGGGGTTGGACTACGTCTCGTGTTCGCCCTACCGGGTGCCGATCGCCCGGATCGCGGCGGCTCAGGCGAACGTCGCCTACCCGATCGGCCGCTGGGACTGAGCGCCGCCGCCGCTCGCCGGCGGGCGACGGGTCAATCGCCGAGCTCGGCCTCCAGCGACGCGAGCACCTGGGCGTAGACGCGGCCCAGGCCGCGCGGGGCGAACGTCCGCTCAAAGAAGCCACCGATCCCGCGGGCGCCCTCCCACGAGCTTTCGATCGTCACCAGGCTGCCACCCGGGGCCGGCTCCACCGACCACGTGGAGACGAACGTCGAGCCCTGATCCTGCTCCTCCAGGCGCCCGGTGTGCTCGGAGACGTGGAGACGGTAGTCCCGCTCGCGCCGTCCGGCGGTGAAGTGGTAGGCGTAGATCGTGCCCTCCCCGCGTCCGCCCTGCTCGACGCGGTAGGCGGTCCAGTTGTCGGTGAGGATCCGCGGGCGGCTGTCGCGATAGTCGCGCAGGAACACCAGCACGCGTTCGGGAGAGACCGCGAGCTCACGGCTCACCTTGGCGATGACTCGGCTCATGCGGTTGATCCTGGCAGCATGTTCGGACGCTTCGCAGTAGCGTCTTGACGCGATGCTCGCCGCCTACGCCAGCGCCATCTCGCGCGAGGACCCGCTCGCGGGGCTCGTCGTCGGCGACCGTCCCGAGCCCGAGCCCGCCGACGGCTGGACGACCGTGACCGTCAGGGCGGCCGCGCTCAACCACCACGACCTGTGGTCGCTGCGGGGCGTCGGGCTCGCGGAGTCGGCGCTGCCGATGATCCTCGGCTGTGACGCCGCGGGCGTCGACCCCGACGGCAACGAGGTCGTCGTCCACGCGGTCATCTCAAGCCCCGGATGGCGCGGTGACGAGACGTTTGATCCGCGCCGCTCGCTGCTCTCCGAACGCCACCCGGGCACGCTCGCCGAGCAGGTCGCGGTCCCCACCCGCAACGTCGTGCCCAAGCCGCCGGAGCTCACCTTCCAGGAGGCCGCCTGCCTGCCGACCGCATGGCTCACCGCCTACCGGATGCTCTTCACCCGGGGCGAGGTCGTGCCCGGCATGACGGTGCTCGTCCAGGGCGCGGGCGGCGGCGTGGCGACCGCCCTGATCACCCTCGGCGCCGCCGCGGGGGTCCGGGTGTGGGCGACCAGCCGCTCCGAGGCCAAGCGTACCCAGGCGCTCTCCCTCGGCGCCGCGCAGGCGTTTGAATCCGGCGCGCGGCTGCCCGAGCGCGTCGACGCGGTGATGGAGACCGTCGGTGAGGCGACCTGGGCTCACTCGGTGCGCTCGTGCAAGCCCGGCGGCCGGATCGTCATCTCCGGGGCGACCTCGGGTGACTCGCCCCCCGCCGAGCTCACGCGGATCTTCTTCCTGCAGCAGACGGTCGTCGGTTCGACGATGGGCACCCGCGACGAGCTCGACCGGCTGATCGCGTTCTGCGTCGCGTGTGGTGTGCGCCCTCAGATCCACGCCACGATGGCGCTCGCCGACGCCCGGGAGGGCTTCGCCCAGATGCTCGCCGGCGACGTCGTCGGCAAGATCGTCTTCACGACCGACTGACCGCCGTCGGTGCGACCGGCGACCGCCCGTCAGGCCGGCCAGTCGGCGAGCACCGCCGACGCGTGCACCTCGCCGGAGACCGGATCGACGATCCAGCGCATCGGCCCGGCGCTGAGCACCCGCTTGTCCCCGGCCTGCGCGGGGTTTCGGTACTCGATCTCGATGTCGACCCCCGCGGGCTCCCGGGACCCGTCGCCCCCCACCGATCCGGCGACCGCGAGCAGCTCCTCATCCAGCGGTGTCACGTACGCGGCGTTGTTGACGTGGGCGGCGATGTCGAGCTCGGAGGCGCGGAAGATCCAGTCCCGCGCGGGCGCGCCGGCGGCGGGTGGCGGATGGCGCAGGCGGGCCTTGATCGCGCGCGTGCTCGGGCCCGTCCACATGTCGATCTCGAGCTGGTCGACCGGTGACGGGATGAGCCGCGCGGGGTCGATGTGCACCCACACGCAGGACACCTCCACGTCGGGATCGGGCCCCCCGCCGACGGCGACGATGTCGGTGCGCCGCTCCGCCCACATCCGGCCCAGGCCGGTGACGTAGGTCGACAGCGTGCAGTCCTCGTCCATGCGAGGGAACCGCCGCACGCGGATGCGGGTGCGGCGTACGAGCCAGATCGTCAGCTCCCGCAGGCCGGCGTCGTCGACGTCCGCCCAGCCGACGTCCTGGGCCCAGCGCGCGATCGAATCCAGGCGCAGGCGGCCCGAGGGCGCGACCTCGGAGATCCCGCCCCGGCGGACGTGACCGAAGACCCGGATGTCGTCCGGACAGGGGACGAGCGGCTGCAGCTCGAAGTCGGGGAGCCCGGAGGCCGGCGTCACGCCCCGCCCCGGGCGGCGTCCATCACCCACGCGATGAACACCGCCTGCAGCGGCAGCCGGGCCCACAGCGACTTGATGCCACCGGGCACCATCGGGTACTGCTCGGGGTGCAACGCCATGTGCAGGTTGGCCGGGAAGATCGCCACGAGCGTCGCCGTCAGCCACCATCCGGCCGCCCGCCGGGTGGGCTCCCGCAACATCCCCACGCCGCCGGCGATCTCCGCCACCCCGCTGAGTGCGACCATCGCGTCGGGCGCCGGGATCCACGGCGGCATGATCGCGCGGTAGGGCCGCGGGTTGATGAAGTGCAGCGCCCCGGCGACGACGAAGAACGGGCCGACCAGGGAGCGCAATCTGCTCATGGCGCAGCACGCTACCGGATCGACCCGTCCTGAGCCCAGCCTCAGGCGACGTTCACCCCCTCGCCGCTCGACCTCAGGCGGTCACCCCGACCCCGAGGCCATCGTCGGCGGTCGCCGACTCCGGGCGCAGCGCGCTGAGCACCGGACCGACGAGTGCGAGCGCCGTCGCCGCGATCGCCACGAGCATCATCCACGGCTTCACGTCAC
>CAZZWJ010000159.1:0-7093 GCA_964657875.1 uncultured Solirubrobacteraceae bacterium | reverse complement strand
CGTCGAGCCCCGACACGGCCATTGTGGCAATTGCAACTTTTATTCGCCAGAGCCCCGTTTCGGGCCCCGGATCGGAGTACTGTCGATCGTGGTGCTGGCCCTGCGGCCGGAATTCCCAGATCGCGGCTCGAATGCCACCGACGGCGCATCGCGCGCTACGAGGCGGGAGGCGGCGGTTATCGATTCTGACTGCGGGGCTGGTAGTGAAACCCGCACCGCCGTGATGACATCGAGGAGCACGCCATGTCCGCAGTCCACGCACCCGACGTTTCCGAACTCGGACCGCCGGCGCCGCCGGCCCCGCAGCGGTCGGTGCGGCGGGCGACCTCGCGGCGGGCGAGCACCCGTCGCGCCTTCGCCCGCAGCCGTCAGCCCGATCACGATGCCGCCGTCATCGCGTTGCTCGCCGATCACCCGAACCGCACCACCGGCGAGCTGGCGAAGAGGCTGAACCTCGATCCGGACCAGATCGCGATCTCGCTGAGGCATCTCACCTCTACCGGGGAGATCGAGAAGACGGCGCACGGCTACCGCATCCCGCGCTCGGACTGACGACATCCCCGACCTCCGATCACGTCGGCGGCTGACAGAACGCCGACTCCGGAGCGGGTCCCGGTCCCGGTTGCGATCGTGTCGCTCGGCTCGGGTGTCGATCCGGTGGCTACCTCAGCGACCGGATCAGTGCTCACACCACACTTGTCGACGTCTCAGCTGAGGAGGCCAGGATCGGCACTCCGTAGTCGCGCCACTCGGGGGGCGGCAGCGGCCCCCAGAGATTCAACGCAGCGTCCCCGAGGGTGCTCCAGTCGATCGGCTCATAGCTGGTCTCGTCCCACACCTCCAGCAGGTCGGCGTAGGCCTCGACGATCGTGTGGTCCGGATCGGAGATGTAGGTGTAGAGGTTGCGTCCCGGGCCGTGGCGCCCCGGGCCCCACACGAGGCGCTTGCCCTGGAGCGCCAGGCCGTCGGCATAGCGTTCGATCGCCCCCCAGTTCTCCAGCTGAAACGCGTAGTGATGCATGCTGGGCGTCGTGCCGGCGGTGACCAGGGCGATGCCGTGGTGCTCCTGGTCGCAGCGCAGCCAGCGGATTCGATCGCCGAGCGTGTCCGTGACCCGAAAATCGAGCACGTCCTCCAGGAAGCTCTGCATCTCGCCGCAGTCCGGCGCGGCGAACGACAGGTGGCCGAGACGGCGCGCCAGCGGCGGCATGTAGTGCCGGACGCTGAGCGGCTCGCGCTCCATCGCCGTGTAGAGCTCGAATACGAGGCCCCACGGGCCGATACAGCGCAGGGCCTGACCGAGTCCCGGCTCCGATGGTGCATCGGGCAGGATCGTGATCCCACGGTCGAGGAGGCGATCGCGGATCGTGTCCAGATCCTGCTCGTTCTCGGCCTCGAGCCCGACGTGATCGACCCCCGCGACCGGGCTCTGGATCAGCTGGATCTCGTGGTGCTTCTCGTTGGCGGACAGCAGAATCTCGCCGTCGGCGACCCGCGTGCGCCGCAGCCCGAGGATGTCACCGAGGAAGGTCGCCGACGCCTCCGCGTCGGTCGCGCGCAGGGCGAGGTGACCGATATGCGTTCTCATCATGGGTGGCATTCTCCCAGCTTCTCTCGGCGCGGTGATGGTGAATGTCACCCCCGCGTTCCGGTGGGCGCCACCCGCCCCGCCGACCGGAGAGCTAGCGGCCGGGCAGGTGGTAGACGTTCAGCGTGCCCGTGGTGCTGCGGGCGTTCGCGTTTCCGACCGGCAGGATGATCCGCCCGCCGACCACGATCGGGCTGTTCCAGTGGCCGCTGGGCGCGGCGAGTGAATCGAGCTCTGCGCCCGAGCGTGGATCACGGACGATGAGCGAGCCGGACGGGTCGTAGGTGTAGAGCAGGCCGCCGGCCACGACCGGACTCGTCCCCGGCGTCGGGTGACTCCAGAGCGGCGCGAGGCGATGTCGGGCGTTGAGGACGTACGCGGCCGTCCCGGAGTTGTCGGCGACGAAAACGTAGGTCCGTCCGCCGTGGCTCCAGACGGCCGGCGCGGTGAACAGGTCGGTCGTCCCGGGGTCGTTGATCTGCTGCAGCTGACCCCCGGTCCGCGGCCCCGCCGGCCCGGTCGTCCCGTCGAGCCGGTCGAGGTTGAGCAGATCCAGGACGCCGAGCTTGCCGCCCTGGACGGCGAGGTGCAACCCGTCGGTGACCGGCAGCAGCACCGGCGAGCTGCTGCCGAGGTCGAGATCCTGCTGAGTGAGCTGGAGCTGATCGGCGGGCGTCCAGTTGTGCAGCAGCTTCAGGGTCGGTGACAGCTCGAGCACGCTGTCGCTCCAGTTCGTGCGCCCGTTGAAGGAGACCGTCGCGTTGGAGCGGCCGTTGGACGTGGTCACGAGGATGTCGCCATCGGGTTCCACGACGGCCCCGGCGCGGCCCCAGATCCCCGAGTCGGTGTAGGGGCAGCTCGCGGGTGCGATCAGCCCGACCCGGTTTGAGCACAGCGTGTTGAACACGTGCAGCAGCTTTCCGGTGGCGAGGGAGAACATGGCGACATGGCCCTGATAGGGCGGAATGTCGCCGATGAAGCCGTCGTTGACCACGATCAGCGCGCCATCGCCGATGTTCAGCGACGACGCGAGTTTCTCGTGGCTCGGATCGAGGGTGAACCTCGCCGACCACACCACCCGGCCGGTCGCCGCCGCGAGCTTCTCGACGGATCCGGTCGCGGTCGGCACGTAGACGTCGTGACCGCTGGGATCGAGGATCGGCGTCGAGTTGGTGATCTGCGCGCTGCCCTCGATCTGCCGGGTCCCGGCCGGCACGTGCGTCCACAGGATCTTCCCGGTCCCGACGTTGATCGCGACGGTGATCCCGTAGGACGTGGTCGCAAACGCGACGTCCCGACGCTGTCCGCGGATGCGCAGGCCGTGTTCGACGACCGCGGAGGCGTCGACCGTGCCGGGGAGGGCGACCGTCCGGGTTCTCAGCTCGTGCAGGGTGGTCGCGGTGATCCCGGTCGTGGCCGGACCGACCCCGCTGCGTTGCGCAGAGTCGTCGAACTGACCCCAGCTGGCGTCCGGGACGGTCGCCGCCGACTTCGCCGCGCGCTGGGTCGGGCGTCTGGCGGCCGGCGTCGTCGCCCGTGCGGGAGTCGACGTGGTCACGACCGCAGCGGTCCGCACCACACGTCGTGCAGGGCGGGTGCCCGATTGAGTGCCGCAGCCCGCCAGCGCGAGCGTCGCGACCAACCCGGTGAGCGCACCTCGGCGCCCGGCGCGCAGTGAATTCATGAGCCGATGGTACGTCCATGACGGGGGCGAGGAGGCACTTTGAGTATGAGAAGACTCTCACCAGAACGGTCAGCCGCGCACCTACACTTCGGGTCTCCGGGGCCTGTCAACCGTCGGCAAAGGTACGTACCAATGTTGTTCGGACGCTCCACATCCAAGGGCCCGGGAAACGCGCGGCTCGACCCCGCTTCGGGCGTTCCCGACGAGCCATCCCCGTCGGCGCCGCGGTCGGTGCTCGAGCCCGGCGAGCGCGCCACGCGACGCCAGCGTGACCGCGAGCTCCGCGCCCGTCGTCGGCGACGGCGACGGCGTCTCCTGTTCGCGTCCCCGGTGCTCGGCGTCGTGGTGTGGTTCGCCATCTCCTACACCGCGTACATGGTGCGGCCGACGAGCGAGACATGGTCGGAGCTCAGCGCCGAGTGGGTGCGAAACGACGTCCCGTTCGGCAACTGGATGGTCGACACGGGCGAGAACGTCTACTACTCCCTCAACGCGCCCAAGAAGGGCGGGCCGCAGCTGAAGGCGCTGCCGACCGTGGGGCTCAACCGGTCCGTCCGCGCGTCGCGCAGCCGGGCGGCGCGCGCCAGGCTGGCGGCGTCTGAGCCGCCGCGCATCAAGCCGGTCTTCGCCAAGGCGCTGGCCGGTGAGGGCGTCTGGAAGCCCACCGGACCCTCGGTCCACGGCGGCCCGCCGATGCTCGTGACGACCTACCGACCCGATCCGACCTACCCGCAGATCGTTGCCTACGTCGCGTGGTTTGATCACACGCGCACCGCCCTGGCGTATTACCCGGGTCGCTACGAGCCGCCGCACGCCATCAACCGCGGCCCGATGATGGTTCCCCAGGACCAGCGCTACCGGCTGCTCACCACCTTCAACGGCGGCTTCACCTATGTCGACGGACTCAACGGATCCGCCGTCAACGGTCGCACGAACGAGCCGCTGAAGGACGGCAACGCGACCCTGATCGGCTATCGCAACGGTCGCGTCGGGATCGTGAAATGGAGCGGCGGCCCCGACGCCGGACCCGACGTGGCGTGGGCCCGTCAGAGCCTCGTGCCGATCGTCTGGAACGGCCGGCTGAACCCGACGTTGAACACCGACCCCAACAGCCCGCAGTGGGGCTACACGCTCGGCGGGGTCACCCGGGTGTGGCGCACCGGTGTCGGCGTCGATCGCCACGGCAACCTCATCTATGTGGTGGCCAACGACCAGACGGTCATCAGCATCGCGCAGATCCTCCAGCACTCCGGGGCGGTGCGGGGCATGGAGTTCGACATCAACCCGGAATGGCACACCCTGATCACCTACACCCATGACAACGGCCTGCATCCCAAGATGGTCGAGCCCCAGCCGATGCAGCCGGACACTCGCTATCTCGTCCCCGACGACCGGGACTTCATCGCCGTCTACCGGCGGCTTCCCGGCCCGATCTCGGTGCCCTTCAAGTGAGGGTCTCCCCGACCATGGTCCGGGCGGCGGTGATCCCCACCGCCGCGCCCGTGGCCGCTCGGCACCCGATCGCCCGCGCGACCGGGTGTAGAACGAGTTGCGCGACGCCTGCAGCAGATCGCTGCGCTCATCACCGCGGATGATGCGCGGGCGCTCGAGCACGCGGGCGCACGTGTCCTGCACGAGGTCCTCGGCATCCTCACGGGATCCGCACATCGCCCAGGGGTTGCAAATGTGGCGCGTATCGAGCGGCTGATCGGGCACGGTGCTGCAACTACCTGCCCCGGTCGGTGTTGAGGGTGTTCATGAGACCTAAAGCTGCGTTCTTCATTCTCGTCACCGCGTGTCTCGGGTGCTTGGCGGTGGTGCCCGGTGCTGCGCGTGCTCAGACCGGCTTCAGCCGGTGCCCTGATGCCACCAGCCATCAGGGTGCGATGACCGACCGAGCCCGCCACGTCGTTGAAAAGCACACCACCTGCACCCGGGCCCGAGGACTCGCGGGCGCGTACTTCTTGGCGATCACCGAGACGACCCGCGGCAGCGGCTCCCGGCAGGGCGTCTGCTATCCGCAGCACGCCTACGGAGTCTGCGACCTGACCTACCACGGAGGGGACTACTACTGCAAGCACTACAACGCGGTCCCGGAGAAGACCCGGGGTCTGGTGCGATGCGGTGAGAACGGCGCGCGGTACCGCAGAGTGCGGATCAGCTTCAACATCGGCTTTTGACGTTCCGGTCGCCGGGTTCGTGGTGGCTCGAAGCGGTTGCGACGTCCGGCCTGGAAGCGCACAATCTCCAGTAACCACGGGAAATTCCTGAAAAGCGATGGATGCCGGAGGAGGGACTCGAACCCCCGACACGCGGATTATGATTCCGCTGCTCTAACCGACTGAGCTACTCCGGCGAGGAGGTCGGCGAAGTGTATCGGCCGTCCTGGCGCACACCCGGGACCGACCGATCGGGTCCTCCACCTCCCACGCTTAGAATTCGCTGAGATGCGAAGACCTCGCGAAGCACGGGGACTCCCGCATTGCGGTCGCGGCGGACGGGGGGGTCCCGCCCTGGTCGTCGCCGGACTCCTGACGGTGGCCACTCTGACCGTGAGTCCGGTTCCGGCCGCGCGGGCGGACGGCGATCCCGCGAGCGACACGCTCATCTCCGAGAACGTCTTCTATCCCTACAGCTCGCCGGTGCCGCAGTCCGACCACACGCGGCTGAACGCGGCGGTGAACGCCGCCCACCGGGGCGGGGTGCCGCTCAAGGTTGCGATCATCGCCCGTCGCGCCGACCTGGGCTCGGTCACCGCGCTGTACGGGGATCCGCAGCGCTACGCGACCTTCCTCGACACCGAGATCAGCCTCACCGGGCCCGAACCGCTGCTTGTGGTGATGGCCGGCGGCGACGGTGACCGGGGACTCGCGCCCGGCGCCCGACGGGCGGTGGCGGCCGCGCCCCCGGCACGCGCAGACAGCGGCGCGGCGCTCGGCGCGGCCGCACTCGCCGCCGTGAACCGGATCGACCGCACGATCGAGTCGTCACGCGCCGCCCAGGCCGCCACACGGCTCCCACCGGTGCTGCTGCCGGCGCTGGTGCTCGCCGCCGCCTTCGCGCTCGCGCTGCTCGTCATCGTCGCCACCATCTTTCCGGCCACCTGAGCGCCGTTCGGCCGCCGGCCCGCCCGCCCGTCCGCCCCCCGCCCGCGCCCCGTCCGAGGCGAGGTCCGTGCGGCGGATGTCCTCACCGGCCCCCCGGAAAGGCGTATCGGCGATGGGGTTCGACGAAGGCCCCGACCTCGAGTACGACCTCGGCATGAGCGTGCAGCGCGAGTGCGCCCGGCGGTCCGTACCGGCGCCGGCCGTCGACGTACACCCGCACGCGGCCGGGCGCAGGGGCGCGGAATCCGGCGAGTCGGTGCATCGACAGCGGCTCACCCCAGCTGCGAAACAGGGCACCGAGCGTCAGCCGGGCGCCGGTGGACCGCCGCGCGATGAGCACCACCCCGGTCGGATCGACCGTCACCAGGCGACCGAAGCAGCGGGCGGCGACGATCCGCCCCGCCGAGCGGGTGACCGGTCCGCGGACTCCGATACCGGCGGGAATGAGCACGACCCGGTTCTCGGCGAACAGCTCGATGTGGACCTCCGAGCGGGCGCCGGGTCGGCGTCGGCACGGCCCGATCACCGGACCGGTGGCGTCTGACTGAAAGCCGGGGCCCCGTCCGATCGGCCGTGACTCACGCTGCAGGGCGCGGATCGCAGCGTCGAGATGCGGCTGCGGGGCACGCGAGGACCCGCATCCGCACAGCACGCAGGCGCACGCCGCGCCGGTGAGCGCGCTCGGAACCAGGAGCCGCGCCGGATCGTGACCGA
>CAZZWJ010000158.1:0-7134 GCA_964657875.1 uncultured Solirubrobacteraceae bacterium | reverse complement strand
GCTCGAGGTCGATCCCGACTCCCGCGTCCCCGAGCGCCGAGCGGTGCTCACCCCGTTTGAGGCATGAGCGCGAGGTGTCGCCCGGTCCGCGCCGTCTCGCCACGCCCGTCCGGGTCGCGGTCCAGTCCGATGATCACGGCCGCCCGCTCGTCGTCGGCGAGCGCGTGGTCGATGCGGTGCGGGAGTCGTGGCTGATCGAGGATCGCTGGTGGACGTCGACGCCGATGCGACGGCGCTACTGGGAGGTCGTCACCGTCGACGGACGTGACGAGGTCGTCTTCCGCGACCTGCGCAGCGGGAGGTGGTGGCGCCAGCGGGCGTGATCGTCTGTGACCACCCCGCGCTCCCGGACCTCGGCGACCGCCCGGGCCCACCGCCCCGCGGTCCCGGACCCACCACGTAAGCTCCATCTCATGCCCACCCGAGACTTCGTCGACCCCGGCCAGGTCGCCGTCGGCACCTGGAGCGGCGGTCGCTTCATGCACTTCGGCGAGCCGATCGACGACGATCGCTTCATCGCCATGGTCACCCCCGACGACGGGATCGACACCGTCCTCACCGCCGATGTCTACGGAGCTGGGGAGGCTGACGCGATGCTCGGCCGCGCGCTGTCCGCCTGCGACCGTCCGCGCGAGGAGATGTGCGTCGTCGGCGCCGTCGGCCATGACTTCTACACCGGTGAGCGCAACGGTCCCAAGGGGTTTCCGCGGTTCACCGATCCCGCGCTGCGCGGGCCTGACGGTTACGCCGACTACCTGCGGATGGCGACCGAGCGCTCGCTGGAGCGCTGCGGCCTGGACGACTTCGACCTGTTGCTGCTGCACAACCCCGATCGCATCGGCTACACGAGCGAAGCGGTGTGGGACGCGATGGCGGGGCTGCGCGACGCGGGCCTCACGCGCCGGATCGGCGTCGCCCCGGGTCCCGCCAACGGCTTCACCCTCGATCTCATCGACTGCCTGGAGCGCTTCGGCGACCGCCTGGACTGGGCGATGGTCATCCTCAATCCGCTGGAGCCGTGGCCGGGGGAGCTCGTGCTGAATGCCGCCGCGCAGGCACAGGTCAAGCTCATCACCCGGGTCGTGGACTACGGGGGGCTGTTCTTCGACGACCTGCTGCCCGGCCAGTCCCTCGCCAAGGGCGATCATCGCGGCTTTCGGCCCGCCGGCTGGGTCGAGGCCGGGCGCGCGCGCCTGGAGCCGATGCGGTCGATCGCCCAGCGCGCCGACCTCACGATGATCCAGCTCGCCTGCCAGTGGAACCTCGCCCAGGCCCCGGTCGCGTGCACCGCCCCGACGCTCATCCAGGAGGTCGGTGACCACGCTCGCCGGCTCGAGGACAAGCGTGCGGAGCTCGCCGCCCTGCCGGTCGAGCTGCGGCTCACCGACCAGGATGTCGCGGCGATCCGCGGCCTCGGCGACAACACCGGCTCGATGCTGCTGAAGGGAGCGAGCCCGCAGTTCGAGGGCGACGAGCAGCCCGACCGCTGGGCGCTCGACGCCCACCTGAACGATGTCGCGAACCGCTGGCGGATCGAGCCCGAGCGCGATCTCGTCCAGGCCGTCGCCGCCGCGTCGTGACCGCGCCGCTCACCGGAACCTGCAACTGCGGTGCCGTCGGCTTCGAGGTGACCGAGCCGCTGCTCAGCGCGAGCTACTGCCACTGCACCCGCTGTCAGCGGCGCACCGGCGCGGGCGCGTCGGCCAACGGCCGGGTCGCCGCCTCGGCGTTTCGCGTGGTGCGCGGCACCGAGCAGCTGCGCTCATGGGCCCCCGAGCATGGTGCCGAGAAGTTCTTCTGCGGCGAGTGTGGCTCGGCGATGTTCAGCCGCAGCGGTCCCGACTGGGTCGGCGTGCGCCTCGGCGTCCTTGACCGCGATCCCGGAATCCGTCCCGGCGCCCGTCAGTTCGTCGCCTACGTGGCGGCGTGGGAGCCGCTTCCCGAGGACGGGCTGCCCCGCCATCCCGAGTCCTCGCTGAGCGCGCCGTCGTCGTCGTCGTCCGCGTCGTCGCGCTGACTCGTCTCTGTCTCCGCGTCCGCCCGGCTCCCTGGACCCGCGTCCGCCCCTCGGCCCCGCCCCCGTACGTCTGACGCGCGGCCCCGTACTCCCGGGCACTCTGGGAACTTTTGACGGCCTATGGCCACCCAACTTTCCCGAAGGTCTGGCGGGGGGGGTGAAAGCGGGCACTCTGGGAGCTCTGGATGGGGTATGTCCACCCACGATGCCCGGAGTCAGATGCGTCACCTCGCCGAACGCCAGTGGGGCGTGGTATCCCGGGCGCAGCTGATCGAGATCGGCTTCAGCCGCGATCAGATCCTCCAGATGCGTCGGGGCGATCGTCTGATCGACCTCTTCCGAGGGGTCTACGCGGTCGGACACCGCCGCCTCACGATGCCGGGCCGCCTGCATGCCGCGCAGCTCGCGGTCGGTCCCGGTGCGTTTCTCAGTCATCGCAGCGCCGCCGCCCACCGTGGCCTGTGCCGACATCCGGTTGCCGTCGAGTTGACGATCCCGGGTGATCACGCCCCGGGTGCGACCCGCGGTCTGCGCGTGCACCGCACGACGATCCCCATCGATCGTTCCCAAGCGCGCCTGGACGCCGGACTGTTGGTGGCGACCGTGCCGCGGATAATCATCGACCTCTCGCGGACCGAGCGCGCGGGTGAGATCCAACGCCTCACCCGCGAGTCGATCCGCACCGGCCAGTTCGATCTCGCCGCGCTCAACGAGGCGATCGACGCCCATCCCCAACGCCCCGGGACGGCGCTCGCCCGCGCGGCGCTGACCCGCTACCTGCTCGGCAGCGAGGATCGCCGGTCGTGGCTGGAGACCCAGTTTCAGAATCACGAGCGCGACGACGCCCGGCTGCCCGCGCCGCTCTACAACCAGCGGCTGCACGGCTATGAGATCGACGTGCTGTGGAAGCGGGCGAGAGTCACGCTCGAGCTCGACGGCCGTCCCTACCACACGTCGATCGAGGACTTCGACCGCGACCGCGCCAAGGACCGGACGCTCCTGCGCCACGGCTGGCGACCCGTCCGGGTCAGCGACCTCGAGTGGGAGCACGACCGCGCCCACGTCCTCGGGGATCTCTACGCGGTGCTCGGCGTCTGACTCACAACCGAAGCGCGGGCCCGCTCACACGGCGTCGGGCGCCGGCTCGTCACGGATCCACTCACAGCCGACCGACAGGTCCGCGACGCCCATCGCCGCGGTGACGTTCAGCCACATCCCGTAGCGAAAGAAGTCGTCGAGCTCCTCGGGATCGGTGTCGGGCCCCATCAGCCGCGCAGCGAGGCGCACGAGCTGCGCGTAGTTGGCGCGCACGCGGTCGCGGATGACCGGGTCGTCGCACGCGGCGTAGGACTGCAGCTGGAGCATCAGCGAGTCCCGGTCGGTGACGAGCATGTCGACGTAGGCGTTACCCATCCACTTCTGGATCGGGAACTCCTCGCCCACCACATCGGGGTCATAGCTCTCCGCGGCCTTGGTGAGCAGCTCGGTCACCCGGACGAAGCAGCGATCGACGGCGGCGAGGAACAGCTCGCGCTTTGAGCCGAACAGGCTGAACACGTAGGGCTGCGCCACCCCGACCGAACGGGCGATCCGATCGACCGGGGTGCCGTGATAACCGCTCGCCGCGAACTCGTGGATCGCCGCGTCGATCAGTGCGTCCCGGCGTTCGGAGGCCGGGACGCGCGTCCGCTTGGACTTGACGGTTGTCGTCGTCGCCATCGTGGTCGCGATCCTACGCCACGGCCACCTTGACCGGCGGGGGCTCAGTCGCGGCGGGCGCCGTATCGCCGGCCTCTTGTTCGGCGTGGGCGAGCGCCGTCTCCCGGGTGCTGAACGGCAGCAGCACCGGCAGGATCGCACCGGCGCCGAGCACCGCGGCGCCGACCCACATCGCGGGGGTGAGGCCGCTCACGAATGCCTGCGGCGAGGTGTAGCCGCCGCTGCTGGTGAATACGGTCGCGAGCACCGAGATCCCCAGTACCCCGCCGAGCTCGCGGATCGCGTTTGTCGCACCCGACGCCTGGCCGGTCTGGTCGGAGCGCACCGAGGCGAGGACCGCGTTGGCCGAGGGGGCGAACACGAGCGCCATGCCGCTGCCGCCGAACACGAACGGGACGATCATCTCGGCGTAGCTCGTGTGGGTCGAGGTCACGGCGGCGAGCCAGCCGAGGGCGATTGCCTGCAAGGCGAGACCCGCGGCCATGAACAGTCGCGATCCGAACCGCTCGGAGAACACCCCGGCCAGCGGGGAGACGACGAGCACCGTGCCGGTCCAGGCGAGCAGCTTGACGCCGGCCTGCAGCGGCGAGTTGCCGAGCACGTCCTGGAGGAACTGGCTGAGGAAGAAGATCGAGCCGAACATCCCGAAGTACATCGCCAGCGACACCGCATTGGTCACGGCGAAGCCGCGGGACGCGAAGAACTCCATCGGCAGCATCGGCTCGGCGGTGCGCCGCTCGTGGGCCACGAAGGCAACCAGCAGGACGGCGCCGGCGGCGAGGGTGGCGAGCACCTCGGTCGCGCCCCAGCCGAGCGTCTGGCTGCGCACGAGCCCATAGACGAGGCCGAACAGCCCGGCCGAGCCGAGCCCGAGCCCGGCGAGATCGAGCGCATGGGCGGGGCCGTGGCTCTCCTGCAGGCGGCGGCCGGCGAGTGGCACGAGGACCGCGCCCACCGGGACGTTGATCCAGAAGATGTCATGCCAGGAGCCGAGCTGGATGACGGCACCGCCGACGAGCGGTCCGAGCGCGACGGCGATTCCGCTGATCCCCGACCACACGCCGAGGGCGAGTCCGCGCTGGGTGGGCGGGAAGGCGTCGGCGAGGAGCGTGAGCGTGAGCGGGGTGGCGATCGCGGCCCCTACCCCCTGGGTGGCCCGGGCGGCGATGAGCAGCCCCACGGAGGGGGCGAGCGCCGCGCCGGCCGACGCGAGCGTGAACAGCGCGATCCCGGCCATGAACATCCGCCGGCGTCCGAAGCGATCGCCGAGCGCGGCGCCGGTGAGCAGCAGTACCGCGTAGGCGAGCGTGTACGCGCTCGTCGTCCACTCGAGCGCCTGGATCGAGGCGCCGAGGCTGCGGTGGATGCTCGGCAGCGCGACGCTCACCACGAGGTTGTCGAGCACCACCATGAACAGACCGAGTGAGACGATGACGAGCGTCCAGGTCCGCCTGCGTGAATCCGACATCAAGAGCCTCCATTCGACCAGTTATCAAGTAGTCACTGCTAAGAACAAGGAACAAACTTAGCAGCTGGTAATAAGCTGTCAAGCGAACTCAGTTGTCCGGCGTAAGTGCGAACATACGTTCGTCTCATGGACTACGTGGAACTGCACTGTCATTCGGCCTTCTCGTTCCTCGACGGCGCCTCGCTGCCGAACGAGCTCGTCGCCGCCGCGCTCGATCTCGGACACACCGCGATGGCGCTCACCGATCACAACTCGGTCGCCGGCTCGATGGAGTTCGCGGGCGCCGCCGGTGCGCTGGGTCTGCGGGCGATTCACGGGGCCGAGCTCGACCTCGAGGACGGTCGCCACCTCACGCTGCTCGTGGCCGATGCCCGCGGCTGGTCGAACCTGTGCCGGATCATCACCGCCGCGCACGCGCAGACGCGCGACGGACGGCCCGGTGCGCCGGTGGCCGAGCCCGCGGTGGCGCTCGAGACGGTGCGCGCCCACAGCGAGGGACTCGTCTGCCTCAGTGGCTGTGCGCTGCGCGGCGTGCATGACGAGGCGACGCTGCACCGTCTGCGTGAGGCCTTTGGCGTCGAGCGGCTCCGGGTCGAGCTGCAGCGGCCGTTCCTGCGCGACGACCGGGCCCGCAACCGCCGACTGGTGGGGCTGGCTCGACGACTGGGTCTCGCCTGTGTGGCGACCGGTGACGTCCATGTGCACGCGCGAACCCGAGCGCCGCTGCAGGACGCCTTCGTCGCGGTGCGCACGCACTCCACGCTGGACTCCTCAGAGCCCTTGCGGCGGGGCAACTTCAGCCATGTGCTCGCCTCCCCGGAGGCGATGGCCGCGCGCTTTGAGGAACACCCCGAAGCGGTTGGCGAGTCCGCACGCCTGGCCGAGACGCTGCGCTTCGACCTCGGCCACGATCTCGGATATCGCTACCCGGGGGCCGAGGACACGTCGGCGATGCGCCGGTTACGGGACCTGTGTGAGTCGCTCATGGTCGACCGCTACGGCGATGAGACCGCATCGCTGCGTGAGCGGGCGCGGGAGCGGCTGGAGCAGGAGCTGGGGATCATCGCGCGCCTGGACCTGCCGGGGTTCTTCCTGTTGCACCACGAGATGCTCGCGCTCGCCCACGAGGTGGCGATCGAGGTGCGCGGTCCAGACGAGGCGCGGGCGCTGCTGCCGCCGGGGCGGGGGAGAGGCTCGAGCGTGTCCTCGATCGTCTGCTACCTCAGCGGGCTCTCCCACGTCGACCCGATCGCCAATGAGCTGCTCATCGGCCGCTTCCTGCACGAGGAGCTCACCTCGCTGCCCGACATCGACCTCGACTTCCCGCGTGACATCCGCGCCAAGCTCATCCCGCGCATCCACGAGCGCTTCGGGGCAGACCGCTCGGCGCTGGTGGCGGCGTTTCCCACCTACCGGTCACGGGGGGCGATCCGCGAATTGGGCAAGGTGCTCGGGCTGCCGGCCGGGGAGATCGAGCGGGTGGCGCGCGGCAGTGAGGGCTGGAGCGCCCGGGACGTCGCCCGCGACATCGAAAGCGTGTTCGGCGTCGATCTCGGCGCGGAGTTCGCCGGGGATCGCACGTCGGCGCACGAGCCGGAGGTGCGTGACTTCCACGACCCCCTGCCGCCGGACGTCGACCCGCGGCGCGATGGCGGCCGGGGTCGGTCATCGGCGGGGGGCGCGGCGGGCGCCGGCTCCCGGGACGGGTCGCGACGGGGCGCCGGCGAGCGTTGGCGCTGGCTGGCGCGGCTGGCCGCCGAGGCCCATGGCCTGCCGCGCCACCTCTCCCAGCATTCAGGGGGGATGGTCGTCGCCACGCGTCCGCTCGTCGACTGCTGCCCGATCGTCCCGGCGGCGATGGAGGGCCGTCAGATCGTCCAGTGGGACAAGGACTCCTGTGCGGACGCGGGCTTTCTGAAGATCGACCTGC
>CAZZWJ010000157.1:0-7141 GCA_964657875.1 uncultured Solirubrobacteraceae bacterium | reverse complement strand
CCCCGTCCGCGCCGCGTCCCGCTGCGTTCCTCGGTGGTGCGGGTCCGCTGGGAGCGCGTCGGCCGGATCGCGCTGCTCGTCGTGCTGATGGCGGTCGTCGGCCTCTACGCCGAGCGTGCCCTCTCCTACGTCTCGACCCGCGAGCAGGCCTCCCAGGCACGCGCGGTCTACGTGCAGGCGGCCGCCGAGCATCGGGCCCTGCTGGCGCAGCGTCGCTCGCTCAGCGACCCGATGGTGATCATCCGCCGCGCCCGGGCGCTCGGCATGACCCGAGCCGGCGAGCAGTCCTACGTGATGACCGGCCAGGCCAGTCGCTGAACCACGGCGGCCGGCGATGAGCGCCGACCCGCCGCGCTATGAGGACCTGATCGGGCTCTGGCAGGAGGGCCAGCGGCGCCTCGCCACCCTGGAGCCGTCGACCCGCTCAGCCAGTGAACGGGTCGTCGACGCGATCGTCGACGAGTTGCACCGGCGCCTCGGCGGACGGTTCTCGGTGCAGGAGCTCGCCGACCTGGCGATCCGCGAGGGCACCGACTGGTGCTTTGACATCGCGGTGCGGGTCGCGCCCCGGGTGCCGGAGGCGTGGGACCAGACGACCGTCGCGGGCGCGGCGTTCGCGCGCTACGCCCGGGAGGCGGCCGACTATCCGACCGGCCGCCGGCTCGTCGAGCCGACCGACAGCTGACCCGAGGGCGTCCTACTCGTCTGCGTCGGAGTCGCCACCGGCGTCGTCGTCGGAATCGTCGCCCGCGCCCGCCCGCCGGATGATGATCTGATCCTCCTCGATCGTCACCTCGACCGGGCGATGTCCGGCCCAGTGCTCGGCGTAGACGCCGTCGTCCTGCACGGCGGGATCGAGCCACAGTCCGTAGCCCTCCTCGCCGTGATCGAAGGTCGCCTCCAGCGGCGTCCCGGCGCGTCGGCGGCCTCGGCCCCCGCGGCCGCCGCGTCGACCGCGGCGACGCCGGGCGGGCTTGTCGGCCTCGTCCTCGTCGTCGTCCGCCTCGGATGCGGCTTCGGCGACCGCGGCGTCGAGCTCGGCGGCGATCAGCGCGTCGTCCTCGGCGCGCAGATCGATCTCGTCGTCGAGGGCGACGACCGTGCCGTTGGACTCGGCCTCTTCGCCGGCCTCCAGCCGCTGGTCGCGCTTGAAGGTCTGGATCTGCTGGACGGTGACGTCGAGTTGGTGGGCGATCCATGCGTCGGTGCGTCCTTGACGGACCCATGCGCGGATGCGGTTGAGTTCGGGTCTGAGTGAGCGTCGTGCCATTGCGGTCGGAGGGTAGTACAGGAGACAGACGGGCGGGCGGGTGGACGGCGGATGAGAGAACGGACGAGCGGTCGACGGGTGCCACCCGGGCGGCATGCGGGACCGCGATCGGCTCCGGATCGCGCGCCGCTCAGCCGGTGCACAACAAGACGTCCGGAGGCTGTGCACAATCCGTCCAGACGGTTGCTGTGCTCCGAAATCCATCGCTATGCTCGAGCGCGGGCGTGAATGTCGTTCTCGTTCCCGGATGACCTCACACCCCCATATCGGTGTCTGACACCGACTATCACGAGCGCCCAAGCAGGGAGGCCCACAGTGCTGGTGTTGACCCGTAAATCGAATCAGAGCATCATGATCGGAGACGACATCGAGGTGTCGGTCCTCGCGATCATGGGCGAGAAGGTCCGCATCGGCATCCAGGCGCCGCGCAACGTTCCGGTCTTCCGCAAAGAGGTGTACCTCGAGATCCAGGAGGACTCCTCCGGCGAGTCCAAGGACGCTCGTGACGAGGTCGACGCCGCGCTGCGCAGCCTCGGGGACGCCGACGCCCCGTCGGCAGACGTCAGCTGAGCAGCAGGTACAGCGACACGAACATTCCCGCGGTGACGATGAGCGCGGTGAGGATCATCGACACCACGAGCATCGCGTAGCGCATCGACCCGCGCTTGCGCTCCCGCTGAACCGCCCGGACGCGACCCCGCCGATTCACCTGGCGGTGCAGCCGATCACGGCGATCGCGGTCACGGCGCGTCTCGTGATGGAACTCCTGTTCGAGCTGGGCGAGGCTCTGGCGCATCCGCATCGGCATCGGGCGGCGAGCCTAACAGCCGCTGCACGAAATGGTGCAGCACGGGCCGCGGGTGGGGACGCTTCGCTTTTGCGGCGCCATTGCGTACCCTTTCGCCTCCGTGGAGCACCGCTTCGAGGCACATGCCTACACGCTGGGCATCGAGGAGGAGCTGATGATCCTCGACGCGGAGAGCATGGAGCTCGTCAACGCGATCGAGCAGCTGCTCGAGGACTCCCCGGCCGGGCAGATCAAGCCCGAACTCATGGAATCGGTGCTGGAGATCTCCACCGACCCGTGCGACGACATGGCCGAGGCCGACGCCCAGCTGCGCGCGCTGCGCCATCAGGTCACCGAGACCGCCCGCGCCCAGGGGATGGCGATCGGCTCCGCGGGCACGCATCCCTTCGCGCTGTGGGAGGACCAGCGGATCGTCGCGCGTCCGCGCTACCGCGACATCATCTCCGCGCTGCGCTTCGTCGCCCGTCAGGAGCTCATCTTCGGCATGCACGTCCACGTCGGCGTCGACGGTCCGGACAAGGCGATCCATGTCGCCAACGGCATGCGGATCCACCTGCCGGTGCTGCTCGGGCTGTCGGCGAACTCGCCGTTCTGGCGCGGGGCGCCGACCGGACTGGCGTCGACGCGTACACCGATCTTCCGCGCGTTTCCCCGCGTCGGGATCCCGCCGACCTACGTGGACTGGGCCGACTGGGAGCGACGCATCGACTTCATGGTCCGGGCGGGCGTGATCCAGGACTACACCTACCTGTGGCATGACGTCCGCCCCCATCCGCGGTTCGGGACCGTCGAGGTGCGGGTGATGGACTCCCAGACGCACGTCGAGCACTCCCTCGGCCTCGCCGCCCTCGTCCAGGCGCTCGTCAAAGAGCTCGCCGAGCACTTCGATGCCGGAAAGCAGCTCTCCAGCTACCCGTTCGAGATGCTCGACGAGAACAAGTGGCTCGCCGCGCGTCACGGGCTGCAGGGCGAGATCGTCGACCTGCCCACCAGCGAGAAGGTGGCGACCGGCGAGCTCGCCCGACGGCTGATGGACCGCATGCGCGAGCACTGCCAGGACCTCGGCTCGGAGTCGGAGCTGGAGGCGGTCGAGGACCTGCTGGCCCGCGGCAACGGCGCCTCACGCCAGGTCGTCGTCTATGAGGCCAACCAGGATCTGCGCGAGGTCACCGCGGAGATCGTGGCCGCGACGCGCGTCTAGTCACATCAACTCCGCAATAACCGGTGTCCGGGGGGCCGGCGCGGTTCTACAATCAGAACGTGAGCACCGGTGGCCAGGACCTCTTCGTGATCTGCAAAAGCTGCGGCTCGGAGGTCAGTCCGTACATCACCGAGTGCCCGTATTGCGGTAACCGGCTGCGCAAGCGGGCCCCCAAGCTCGACCGCGATCAGCGTCCGGCGGAGAAGCGCTCGCGCCGCAATCGCAGCGCCCCGCCGCTGCTCAGTCGCCTGCGCCCCGGCGAGATGCCCGGGATCCGCGCCGACCGTCGTCCCTACGCGACGCTCGCGCTCGTGCTGCTCGGGCTCGTCGGCACCGTGGTGTGGCGGACCGGTCTCGGCGGTCTGGGCTCCGATCTGCTGCTCATCGGCAAGCCGGGCGCCCACTGGTGGCGGCTGTTCACCGAGTCCCTGATCTACGACAACACCGGCTATGCGTTCGTCACGCTCGGCGCGATCGCCCTCTACGGCTGGCTGCTGGAGCGCCGCCACGGGCCGCTCGTGCCGATCGCGCTGTTCCTGCTCGGCGGCGTCGGCGGACTGGCGGCGACGAGTGCGATCGAGGCCGCGCCGATCGTGCTGGGCGCCAACGGCGCGGCGCTGGCGATGATCTGCGCGTGGCTGGTGCCCGACCTGCTCGAGTTCTCCCGGACCGGTGACGTGGAGGGCGACATGATCGGCACCGTGGTGATCGCCGTCGCCGTCGCCCTCATGGCGCTCGCCGTGCCCAACGTGAGCGCGATCGCCGACGTCGTCGGGATCGGGATCGGATTCCTGCTCGGGCTGGCCCTGACGCGCACCACCGCGCACTAGCGGACCACCGACCCGCCTCGCCGCGCCTAGGATCGGTGGGATGGCGCAGCGCTCCTACACCGACGCAGAGCTCGACGCGGCGATCGAGGCGCTCACCGACCCCGAGCGGCTGCGGGCCGGACAGGATCTCGTGATGCGCGCCGCCCCGTCGCTGCAGCGGGTGCTCGCCGCCGCGATCGCCGAGGGTGGCTGGCTTGACTCCGCCCATGACGGCGCGGTGCGTGACGCGGCCGGCGAGGCCGACCCCGAGGCCCGCCTGCGCGCGGTGCGGATGCTGCTCGCCGATGAGATCCGGCTGTCGATGCTCGTCGGCGTCGCCGTCGGCTTTGAGCTGGCGCACACCCTGGAGGGTGGGGCGCCGACCGACGATCCTTCACCCCAACCAGAGGACTAGACACCAAAAATGGATATTCGCTTTCTCGGCCACGCGGCCTTCACGCTCTCCGACGGTGACGCCACCGTGCTCATCGATCCGTTCCTCACCGGCAACCCGCAGGCCGCGGTCCAGGCCTCCGAGCTTGCGCCGACGACGATCCTGCTCACCCACGGCCATGCCGACCACGTCGGCGACACCGTCGAGATCGCCAAGCGCACCGGCGCCCCGGTGATGGCGACGACCGAGCTGGCCGGCGAGCTGGAGGAGCAGGGCGTCGAGGTCATCAACGCCAACTACGGAGGCAGCCACGGTTTCGGCTGGGGCACCGCGAAGTTCGTCCCCGCCTGGCATGACTCCTCGACGCCGGCGGGCAAGCACAACAGCCCCGCGGGGGTCGTCGTGGAGATCGGCGGCGTCGTCGTCTACCACCTCGGCGACACCTGCCTGTTCTCCGATCTGAAGCTCGTCGGCGCGCGGACGCCGATCGACGTCGCGATCGTGCCGATCGGCGGTCACTTCACGATGGACCGCTTCGACGCCGTCACCGCCGCCGACTTCACCGGCGCCAAGACGATCATCCCGTGCCATTACGACACGTTCCCGCCGATCGAGACCGACGCCGACGCGTTCGCCACCGACATCCAGTCGACGCTCGACGCGACCGCGGTCGTGCTCGCCCCCGGCGCCTCGCATACGGCATGACCCACGCGATCGTCCTCATCCAGGCCGAGGCGTCGGTCCTGGGGACGCTTGGTGGCGAGCTGGCCGGGATCGAGGGGGTGGCCGAGGCCTACTCGGTCACCGGCGACTGGGACTTCGTCGCGATCCTGCGCCTGCGGCAGTCCGACGAGCTCGCCCAGGTGGTCACCGGACGGCTGTCGCAGCTGGCGGGCGTCAAGCGCACCCAGACGATGGTCGCCTTCGAGGCCTACTCACGCCACGACCTCGAGGCGCTGTTCTCACTCGGGCAGTGACCCCGTCGCGTCGCCGCGGCCCGCGGGCGCGGCGGCGCGGATCGCCTCGGTGAACCCGCGGACGTCGGCGCCGTCGTCGGCGGCGTCGATCGCCCGGCTGGCCGCCGCCATCCGGGCCCGCAGCGCGTCGTCGTCGGCGAGGCGCATGAGCGCGGCGCTGATCTCGCTCACGTCGGTCGGCTCGACGAGGATCGCGTTCTCACCGGCGCGCGCGACGTCACCGGCCGCACCGGCGGTCCGGGCGGCGATGATCGGCAGCCCGGCGGCGACCGCCTCCCGGATCACGACCCCGAAGGGCTCAAACGTGCTCACGAGCGCGAACGCGTGGGCCCGGGCATAGCGGGCGGCCATCTCGGCGGGCGCGACGGCGCCGTGGAAGGTGACCTCGATCCCGCGCGCGGCGGCGAGCGCCCGCAGCGCCCCCTCTTCAGAGCCGGTCCCCGCGATCTGCAGCGCCAGCCGCCCACCGCGCGGGTCGGCGTCGGCGACGGCGTCGATGAGCGTCGCGAAGTTCTTGTCGGGTACGAGCCGGCCCGCCGACAGCACGATCAGCGGGGGCGGTGCGGGAGCGGTCACGTCCACCCCTGACGCGCTCGCGGCGGCCCGCATCGGCGCGAGGTCACCGGCCTGGGGCGCGAGCACGATCCGCTCGGGGGCGACCCCGAAGCGCCGCAGGCGCTCCCGCCCGGCGGAGCTGACCACGATCATCCGCTCGGCGTGACGGGCGAGGACCCGGTGCAGCGCGAGCTGGACGGGGGAGAGCAGCGCGTCGATCTGCGGGGTGCAGTCGCTGAGGATCACGAAGCCCCGGCGATGGGTCCGACACCACGCCAGCGCCCGCAGCGAGGCGGCGCCGTATTCGACGGCGACGACCACGTCGGGGTCGGCTCGGGTCAGGGCGCGCTCCAGGCCGACCGGCCAGACGATCGGGCTGCGACCCGGCCGCGCCCGCTGCCGGGAGCCCAGGTGCACCGACGGGTAGGGATGCTCGGTGGGAAAGAAGCCGGGGGCGGCGTCCCAGCTCGCCTGCCCCGCGGACTGATAGATGACGGTCAGCTCCAGGCCGCCCACGGCGGCGAGCGCCTCAAACAGCGGCTCTCGGTAGTGGGCGGGCGCCGGGGGCAGGATCGCGGCGCGCAGCGGGCGCTCGCTCACCCGATCCGGTCGCCCGGGGTCGCCCCGCGGTCGGGTCGCAGCAGCACGATCCCGCGCTCGGGGTCAAGCGCGCCGAGCACGAGCACCTCGGACATGAACGGGCCGATCTGCCGGGGCGGGAAGTTGACGACCGCGGTGACGAGCGTGCCCTCGAGCTCCTCACGCGGGTAATGGGTGATCTGCGCCGACGAGCGCTTGACCCCGATCTCGGGGCCGAAGTCGATCGTGAGCTTCCAGGCGGGCCGCCGCGCCTCCGGGAACTCGTCGACTGAGGTGATGCGGCCGATCCGCATGTCGACCTCCTGAAACTGCGCGAAGTCGATCAACGCCCGCTCAGGGGAGGGTCGTCGCGGCGGGCGCCGACGGGAGGGACGGGATCGAGGTGGTCGGCTGACCGGTGCTCGGCGGCGGGGTCGTCTGCGGGGTGCTCGTCGGCGCGGTGGCCGTTCCGGTGGCCGGCGGCGTCGTGGTCCCGGTGCTCGGCGTGGTCGGCGTGGTCCCCGTCGTGGGCGTGGTCCCGGTGGCCG
>CAZZWJ010000156.1:0-7162 GCA_964657875.1 uncultured Solirubrobacteraceae bacterium | reverse complement strand
CAGACAGACTCCATTTTATGCAGGAAGGTCCAGGTATAAGTCGCATCGAATACTTCATGGTAGGCGATCTCCTCGCATTCGGCCAGCCAGAATAACGGCTTTAGCGGGTCCAGCGCCATCCGGGCCGCCGCCTGCTCGGCGTCCTTCTTGGAGCGCCCGGCGCCGCGGGAGATCGTCTCGCCGGCGATCTCGGCCTGGACGGTGAATGTGCGGTCGTGCGGCGGTCCCTGCTCGTCGATGACCGCGTAGCTGACGATCTCACCCCGCTGGGCGAGCCGTTCCTGCAACGCCGACTTGAAGTCGACCGGGTGCTCCAGCGCGTCGGCGATCTGCGGCGCGAAGGCCGCGACGACCGCCTCCGACGTCGTCTCATACCCGAACCGCAGATAGATCGCCCCGATCACCGCCTCGATCACCGACGCGAGCACCCGCTCGGTGCTCACGAGCGCCTCGATCCCGGGTCTCGCCTCCGGCGGGGCCGCCGCTCGCAACCGTTCCGGGACCCCGAGCCGCTCGGCGACCACCCGGCACGAGCGACCCGAGACCGCCTGGGCCCGGAGCTTGGTGAGCTCACCGGCCCCGAAGGCGTCGGCGTCCAGCAGCGGGAACAGATGGGTGGTCACCGACAGGCCGAGCACGCTGTCACCGAGGAAGGCAAGACGCTCGTAGGACTCCGACCGTCGATTCGCCCACGACGAATGACGGAACACCGGCGCGATCTGCTCAGGATCAAGGCGATCGAGCAGGTCGTGCAGCGCCGTCGCCGAGCTCAACTCACCGGCGGGCGCGATCGTGTCAGGCCCCGACCCTCGCTCGCTCACTCAGAGTCGGCCCCCGCACTCGACGCCGGCGCCGGGGAACCGGTGTCGACGCCGCTGGCGAGCACGAAGTCGACGGCCTGAGCGACGGAGAGGATGTCGGCTGCCTGCTCATCGGAGATCGACACCCCGTAGGTGTCCTCGAGCTCCTGCACGAGCGTGTACAGATCCAGTGAATCGGCCCCCAGGTCCTCCTTGAAGCGAGTCGCTTCGGTGATCGTCCCGGGATCGAGCTGGAGCTCGTCGGCGAGGTGGTCGCGGATCCGGGTGAAGACGGGCTCTCGATTCATCGTTCGATCACGGTAGTAGGCGCCTCGGACGCGCCGGATCTCCCCCCGGATGCGCTACTCACCGTCGCCGGTCTCCTCCCGCGCGGCGGCCGGCGCTCGCAACGCGCCCGCGGCGGCCAGAGCGGTCCGCGTGGCACTGATCACGTCCAGCTCCACGCCCCGCGCGGCGACCTCGATCGCCCGCTGATAGCCGTTGCGGGTGAATCGGCCATGGGCGACGACACCGAGCCGGCGCAGGCCCAGCAGGTAGGCCCCACCGGGCGCCTCGGGATCTGAGAGGGCGCGCAGACGCTGCATCGCGGGCTCCATCAGCCACGAACCGAGGCGTGACCGCGGCGAGCTCATCGACGCGTCGTGGACGCCCCGCAACGTGCGCCCGGATACCCCCTCGATCACCTTCAGGGTGATGTTCCCGATGAAGCCGTCCATGACGACCACGTCGGCGACGCCGTCCATGATGTGGGTCCCCTCGACGTTGCCGATGAAGTTCAGGCCCGTCCCGCTGTCCCCGGCCAGACGCTCGTAGACGTCGATCAGATCCGGCGTCCCCTTCATCGCCTCCTCGCCGTTGGACAGCAGCGCCACCCGGGGGCGCTCGCGGCCGAGCACCGCGTGGGAGAACGCCGAGCCCATGTGGGCGAACTGGACGAGGTGCTCGGGCCGGCAGGTCACGTTGGCTCCGACGTCGAGCAGCAGCACCGGTGGGCCGGCGAACATCGGCAGCGGCAGCGCCAGCGCCGGACGGTAGATCCCGCGGTCGCGGCGGACGTTGAAGAGGCCGGCCGCGAGCGCGGTGCCGGTCGAACCGCCGGAGACGAACGCCTCCGCGCGACCGTCGGCGACCGCGCGCGCCGCCTGCACGATCGAGGCCTCGGGCGTGGAGCGGACCGCGTAGGCCGGTTCCTTCGCCTTCGCGATCGAGATCGGTGCGTCGATGACCTCGACGCCCTCGCCGACGGGTCCGATCTCGGCCGCCGGGCCGAACAGCAGGACTCCGACGCCGAGCGCAGCGGCCTGGGTGGCCCCGGCCGCGACCTCAGCAGGACCGAGATCGGCCCCGCCCGCGTCGACGGCCACGGTGACCATGCGACGAGGAGTCGATCAGGCCGACGGTGGGCCGGACTCGGTGATGACCTCGCGCCCCTTGTAGAAACCACACTCGCGGCACACCCGGTGCGGCAGCCGGGGGCTGTGGCACTGCGGGCACGCGTTGTAGGTCGGAGCGGCGATCTTGTGCTGTGCGCGACGCTGCGCGGTGCGGGCGTGGGATTGTTTTTGCTTGGGGACGGCCATCGGTGCGAGCAGGCTAGCAGGGCATCCGACCGTCGGCATGAGGACAATCGCCCGATGGCCGGGGACATGCAGGAGCGCGCGTTGCGCGCGCAGATCGCGCCGCAGACGACGAACCCGGCGCTCACCGCGGAGGTCCGCTCCCGGGCGCTCGGCCTCGGTCTGCGCGGCTGGGTGCGCGATGACGGACCGACCGCGGCGCCTCTGATGATCCACGCCGAGGGCCCGGGACCGGCTCTGGACGAGCTCGTGCGAGCGCTGTCAGACGGAGCCGAGGTGCAGGTCAGCGAGGTCAAGCGGGAGGGCCATGAGCAGTTCGCCGTGCGCGGGGTGAGCGCGGGCGCGTTCGTCGTGCAGGAGCATCAGGCGAGCACCCACCACTACGACCTGCGTCTGGAGGTCGAGGGGACGATGCGCTCGTGGGCGCTGCCCAAGGGCCCGTCACTGGATCCCGCGGTGAAGCGCCTGGCGGTCCAGGTCGCCGACCATGCCCTGGATCACAACACCTTCGAGGCGGTCACCGACGGCGGCGGCGTGATCATCTGGGACCGCGGCGACTACGAGCAGGGCGGCCGGGTGCCGTGGCCGGAGGCGCTGCGGCGTGGCCATGCGGTGTTCGTCCTGCGCGGTGAGAAGCTGCGCGGCGGCTTCGCGCTGCAGCGCACGCGGGAGTCCGACCCCCCGCAGTGGCTGCTCATCAAGCGCCGCGACGATTCGGCCCGGCCGGGGTCCGATGTGACCGCGCAGCACCCGCGATCGGCGGTGAGCGGTCGCACGCTCGGGGAGCTGATCGGCGAGGGCTGAGGCGCCGGTTCGTACACCGCTCAGGGTTCGTCGAAGCGCAGCTGTGACAGCTTGGCCCAGCGGGGGTCGGGCCCTGACTCGTGGTGATGATCCGGACCGGCCTGGTTGAGATCGGCCCCGCAGACCGCGCACAGGCCGGCACAGTCGGCGCGGCAGAGGATCTGGGCGGGGAGCGCGAGCGCGAGCGCGTCGTGGGCCCAGGCCTGCAGATCCAGCACGCCGTCGTCGACGTACGGCGACTCGAGATCCTCTCCCCCGCCGGGCTCCCACACCTCCCAGGCGTCGATCGCGAACTCCGGCGCGGCCGCGGTCAGACAGCGCATGCACGGACCCTCCAGCCGGCCGGTGAAGCGCAGCCGCAGTGCGTAGCCGTTGCCGTTGGTGCGTGAGACATCGAGGCGGACGGACACCGGCGAGTTCGTCTCGTAGTGCTCTTCGGCGAAGTCGAAATCGCCGAGATCCACCTCGGGATCCAGCCGGCGGCCCTCACCGGAGGTGAGCCGCAATCCGGGGAGTTCGACACTGTCGAGGCGCGGCACCATCTCCCGAAAGGCTATCGTCGCCCGTGGGGCCGTCCACTGAAGAATCGCCCATGTCGACCTGGTTCAACAATTACGGATACGAGCCGGTCTACCCCGACCTGGTCGTTGGCGCCTATCCCCTGGATCGTGGCGACGTCGCGACGCTTTCGGAGATGCAGATCGAACGCGTGCTCAATCTGGTCGAGGACGCTGAGTACCCACCCGGCGCCCGCGCGGAGGTGCAGGACGCCTACGCCCAGGCCGGGATCCGGGAGCAGCGGATGAAGCTCGTCGACTTCGGCCGGCTGCCCGCGGACCGGATCGAGCAGGCCGTCGAAGTGCTCATCGACTGGCTGGACGACGACCGCCGCGTCTACGTCCACTGCCGGGCCGGCTGGCAGCGATCGGCGGCGCTCTCCGCCGGCGCGATCGCGGTGCGCGACGGGATCGCGATCACCGATGCCCTGGCCCTCATCCGCAGTCGCAAGCCGACCGCGAACCCGCTCGATCACCAGCGCGAGGATCTCATCGCCTGGTGGCTTGACCGCCGCGCCTGAACTCGAGCGTCCCCCGCCTGCTTCAGCCCGCGGGCCGCAGCCGCCGCGGCGGCGTGACGTCGTCGTCGACCCGGCCGGTGCCCACGTCGAGTCGCAGTTCGGCCGCCTGCACCGAGCGGGCACGACTGCCCACCTCCTCGAGCTCGGGGATCTCGGCGTCCTCGGCGACCGCTCCGTGCTCGGCGAAGCGGCGGGCGCTGGGGAGCACGCGCGCCTCATAGGACCCGATCGTCTCGTTGTAGGCCTTGACCGTGCCGTTGAGGCGGGTCCCGAGCGTGGCGAGCATCGTCGACAGCTTCACCAGGCGACCGTGGAGCTCGCGCCCGAGCTCTGAGATCGCCTGCGCGGATTCCGCGACCCGCTCCTGCTGCCATCCGTAGGCCACCGAGTGCAGAAGCGCGAGCAGGGTCGTGGGCGTGGCGATGAGCACCCGCTGTGCCATCGCGTCGCGCAGCAGATCGGGGTCGGCGTCGAGCGCCGGGCCGAGCAGCGACTCCCCGGGCAGGAACATGACGACCATGTCCGGGGAGGCTTCGATGCGTGACCAGTACTGCTTGTCGGCGAGCTGCTTGACGTGCCGGCGCATCAGCCGGGCGTGATCGCGCAGATGCGTCTCGCGCTCGGCCTCATCCCGGGCCTCGTAGGCATCGAGCAGTCCCTGTAGCGGCGACTTGGCGTCGACGACCACCTGCTTGCCGCCCGGCAGGTTGATGATCATGTCCGGACGCAGCGTCACGTCCTCACCGGGGTAGGAGGTCTGCTCGCTGAAGTCGCAGTGGCGCAGCATCCCCGCGGCCTCGACGACATTTCGCAGCTGCATCTGCCCCCACTGCCCGCGTGTGTTGGGCTTGCGCAGCGCGGTCACCAGGGCGCTCGTCTCCACCCGCAGGCGCTCCCCGTGCTCCCCGAGCGATCGCAGTTGGGACTCCAGGCGCACATGGGAGCTGCGACGCTCCTGATCGAGCTTGGTGAGCTGACCGTCGACGCGCGTGAGCTGATCCCGGATCGGCGCGACGAGCTGCTCGACCTGATCCCGACGTCTGTCCAGATCCCCGCGAGCCTCGGCCTGCGCGGTGGACAGCTGCGCCTTGGCCATCTCGGCCAGCTGGGCCATGTTGGACTGCAGCGCCTCGGCGCTCAGCGCCTTGAACGACTCCGACATCCGCGCCTGGGCTTCGGCGAGGTGGGCGAGACGTTCCTGGGCGAGCTCGCGCTCGTGGCTGAGGTCACCCTGGGCCTTGTCGAGCGCTCGGTCAAGCTCGCCGACGCGCGCGGCCTGCATCCCGAGTCCGCGCAGCCGGCCACGCAGCGCGATCAGCACGATCGCGGCGCCGATGACCACTCCGATGGCGAGCCATACCGCTTGCATAGGGTCGCCCACGATGGCGCGCGCCCCGGACGGAAAGGCGCGAAATCCTGCAGGATTCGTTGCACGTGCCCGCAGCGAGCGGGCGACGGGCGACGTCAGACGTGCGGGGGGCTCAGACCGCGGCGGGTCAGACCTCGACCGGCTCGTCCTTACCGGCGAGCCGATCGCGACCGCGCTGCACAGCGGCCGTGAACTTCGAGAGGTTGACCTCGAGCGTGCCGAGGATCTCGTCGGCGTAGTCCTCCGCGCCGAGGCGGATCTCGCGCTCGCGCGCCCGGGCGTCCTCGATGATGTCCTCGGCGGCGCGCTCTGCCTGCTTGGTGACCTCCTCCTCGGAGATCAACCGCTCCTGGCGGTCACGCGCCTCCTTGACGATCCGCTCCGCCTCGCGCTTGGCCTCGGCGAGCATCTCCTGGCGCTCCTTGACGATCCAGCGGGCCTGCTTGATCTCCTCGGGGATCGTCGCCCGCATCTGGTCCAGGATGTCGTAGATCTCCTCCTTGTCCACGCGCACCTGATCGGTCAGCGGGACCGGCTTGGCGTTGTGGACGAGATCGTCCAGCTTGTCGATTAGTACCAGGACATCCATCTTGCATACCTCTGTTTCGTCAACGGCCGAGGCGTTCCTTCAGTTGCCGGGCCACCTCCGCGGGGACGAGATCGTCGATCTCCCCTCCGAAGGTCGCCAGCTCCTTGACGCCACTCGAGCTGATGAAACTGTACTTGGGTGAGGACATCAGGTACATGGACTCGATTTCCGGGGCCTGACGACGGTTGAGCTGGTTCATCTCCAGCTCGTACTCGAAGTCCGAGATCGCGCGCAGCCCCTTGACCACGGCGACGGCACCCTGGTCACGCGCGAACTCCACCAGCAGGCTGCTGAACGTCTTGATCGTGATGTTCGGCAGCTCGGCGGTCGCGCGCTGGAGGAAGCCGACGCGCTCCTCGGCGGTGAAGAGCGTCTTGCCCTTGCGCCACGGGAGGTTGACGACGGAGACGATCACCTCGTCGAACATCGCCGAGGTGCGCCGGATCACGTCGAGGTGACCGAACGTGACGGGGTCGAAGGTGCCCGGACAGAGGGCGATGCGGTCGGTGTGGGCCATAGGTGCAGTGGGCGGTGCGGTCAGAGTGGGCCGTGGATCGAGATCAGGGTGTCGCCGTAGCGGCGCTCGTCGAGAAGGGGCAGATCGAGACTCAGCGGACTGCGGCGGTCGCTCTCGGCGACGACCCGGGCGCGGCCGGAGAGCAGCGGTGGGAGAGCCGTCGTCAGGTCCCGTCCCAGGAAGCCGGCGTGACGATATGGAGGGTCGAGGAACACCAGATCGTAATGACGCGCGGCTCGCGACGCTCGCTCGCAGAAGCGCAGCGCGTCGGCGGCGACCACTTCGGCGTCGATGCCGAGCCGATTCAGGTTGTCGGCGATCGCGTCGACGGCAGCCCGCCCGGAGTCGACCAGGGTCGCCGACCGGGCCCCGCGGGAGAGCGCCTCGATCGCCAGGGCCCCCGACCC
>CAZZWJ010000155.1:465-7205 GCA_964657875.1 uncultured Solirubrobacteraceae bacterium | reverse complement strand
ATCGGGGCCAGTGTGGGGGTGACCGGCGCTCGGGTCATCGACTCGGTCGAGACCGAGTATCAGTACGCCCGGGTCGAGCAGTTCCCCGATGGCACCCGCTGGCTGCAGCTCAACGAGGGCGAGGCGATCCACTCGCTCTATCGGCCCGGTAGCTACCTGACCGGTGGCTACTGGGATGATTTCCTGGCGTTGCCGTTCGCCGCCGGCGCCACCCGGCCGCCGGGGCGGATCGCGATCCTCGGCGACGCCGCCGGCACGATCGCGCGCGCCTACGGCCACTTCTTCCCGCGCACGCGCGTTGACGCTGTCGAGCTCGATGGCGCGCTGACCCAGATCGGTCGGCGTTACTTTCACCTGAGTGGCCCGCGGCTGCACACCTACGCGGCCGACGCCCGGCCGTGGCTGGAGGCCAGCCACGCGCACTACGACTCGATCTTCCTCGACGCCTACCGCCAGCCCTACATCCCCTTCTACCTCGTCACCCGCGAGTTCTTCGCGCTCGCCCGCGCCCATCTGAACCCCGGCGGGACATTCATCGTCAACGTCGGGCACCTGCCCGACTCATCCGCCTTGGAGCACGTGGTGACCGCCACGCTGCGAACGAGCTTCGCGCACGTCATGCGCGATCGCCTCAACTCCGACAACACGCTGCTCGTTGCCTCCCAATCGCCCCTCTCGGGCCGCTCGGTGGCGTCGCATGCGATCCCGATTCCGTCGGCGCTCTACGGAATCCAGGCCGCGGTCGCCGGTCGTCTGGCTCCGGCCCTCACCGGCGGGACCGTCTACACCGACGACCTTGCGCCCGTGGAATGGCTGACCGACCTCTCGATCCTGCGCTATGCCGCGGGCAGCCGCTGAGTACGACCCACTCGACTGGATGTCCGTTGCGCGGTGCGACCGCCGTCACCGCAACGACTGGACGCGACCCGTGGCGGACGGGGTCGGCTGAAAGCCCTACCATCGACCGCGTCCATGGCACCGTCGAGTTTGAGGGCCCGAGCTCGTCCACGACTGATCGATCAGGACGCGCTGAGAGGCGCCGCGGTCGCGGGCGCGTTCGGGCTGGCGTGGACTCAGTGGGGAGCGTCGGGGCTGCCGACGACAAGTTCGACGTCAGTCCGCGTGATCGGCATCGTCGTCGGCGTCGCGATCATTGCGCGCAGCCTGAGATATCGCCGTCGCGCGCCGGCTCCCTCGCAGTCCATGTTTCGGTCACGCGCCTACCAGGTCACTGTTCTTGGTGAGGCGGTCGCGCTGCTGGTCGGGATCGTGGCGCTGGCTGCGTCAGGCGAACCGCGATACATCGTCGCGTGGGTCGCGGCGGTCGTCGGACTGCACTTCATTGCCTTGGCCCGCTTCGGCGACCTCCCTTACGCGTTGGGCACGGAAGTCCTTGCCGCGGGTGTTGCTGGGGCGGTTGCCGGGTTCGCCGGTGCCGGCACAGGAACGATCGAAGCCATTTCCGCGCTTCTCGCCGCAGCAGGCCTTTTCGGCGCCGGGATCATGACCTTGGTGCGGTTCACGCCCCGGTAGGCCGGTCGGTGACCGCGGCCCGCGACCCGAGGCGGTGCTCAGCGGCGCGCAGTGCCCCCAGTCAACCCACACTCGGGTCGTGCTGCACTGCGCAGCGGCATTCCGTGCCGCCCGACGCCGTCGTCATCGCAGCCAGTGACCGAGAACAGCCCGGTTGCTTATTGACCGACTAGATAATAATATTGGCCCGATGGTCAATAAACAGCCGCTTCGCCCCGTCGAGATCCTCGTCGCCAGCTACGTCGCAGTCGCCACCGCCACTCTTGTCGCGGTCTGCGTACTTGCCGCAGTCGACCCCCCACTGGCCCCTGCCCACGCGTGGGGGCACGCCGTCATCGTGATCGCCTTCGCGCTGCTGCTGCCGCTTCGCCTGCGTTCCGCGCGCGCGGGCAAACGCCGCGGCCTGCGGGCCGTCGGACTCATCGGCGGGGTGCTGCTCGCCGTCAACGTCATCGAGGGAAGCCTGCCCGGCGTGTTTCCGACCTGGATGCGGGTCGAGATGTTCGGCGTCGCGCTGCTCATGGCCGCCACCGTCACGCTCGTGATCCGAGTCGCACTCGTGTCAGACCGGGCCGGGTGAGTGCGCCAGACTCCATCCGGTGGCATCGAAGGACAGCTCAACACCCCAGCGGCCGCGGCGCCGACTCAGCGAGGCGGAACGACGCGCGCAGATCATTCGCGGCTGCGTCGAGGTGCTCGCTCGAGACGGCTACCGAAAGGCCTCGATCGCACGCGTGGCCGACGCGGCCGGGGTCTCCAAGGGGCTCGTCTCCCACTACTTCGGCGACCGGGAGAGCCTCATGGAGCAGACCGCGATCGAAACCGTCGCGCAACTCCGCGCGGAGATAGCCACCGCGATCGATCTCACCCAGGAGGTACCCGAGATCCTCCGGGCCGCGATCCTCCACGCCTCAGCCGTCCGGTCCACGCACACCGTCGAGATGCGCGCTCTCGATCAGATCGGGCACAACCTGCTCGACGCCGACGGCGCTCCGCGCCTTGATCTCAACGCCTACGAGGACACCTACCAGGCCCAGGAGAGGCTCCTGCGCCGCGGGCAGGACGAGGGGACGATCCGAGCGCTCGACACCCGAGTCGCGGCCGTCACCTACCAAGCCGGCGTCGACGCCATGATCGCCTACCTCGACGCTCACCCCGAGACCGACCGCGCCCAATACGCCGACGCCTTCACCGACCTCATCATCGGCGCTCTGAAAAGCCGACCGTGATTCCCCGCTCGGTGACGGGCCGCCCACATTGCGTCGAGCTGTTCGGAGTGAAAACCGGAGAGAGAAAACGCGGGATCAAGCACCAAGTCGACCCGCTTGACCAGTACCTCCGCCGACCAGGGACCCAGGCGAATCGCCCACCGCATTGCGGGCGATCTCGAGTTCGACTACCAGACGCTCCTTGTCCCCGACGATGCCGACCAGGTCTTCGTCACGCTCGTCCCGCGCGCCGGCACGGCGACCTCCGATCGCCTGCGGCTGCTCGCCAGCTGGTGCCCCGAGCTCCCGACGCTGTCCGGGGGCGACGATCACCCCCCCGGATCGGTCAACGGCTGAGCCGGGATGCTCCCGAGAGAAAACCGCAGAGAAAACCTCGGGCTCGCTTTCGCCCGCTGAACAAAAGGGCCCGCCTTGCAGGCCTTCTGTAATGCGCCCGGAGAGATTCGAACTCCCGACCTTCGGTTCCGTAGACCGACGCTCTATCCAGCTGAGCTACGGGCGCAAGGATGGCGATTGTAGCCGCGCCATCGGTGGCTGACCGGTCGGGGGAGGGCAGGGGTTCGCGTCGCCTCAGGCGGGCAGGTGGAACGGAACGCTCGTGACGATGATCCCCTCGTTCTGGATGAGCATCCTGCCCAGGCGTTGCGCGATGCGGTTATGCAGCAGCCGCTGCCAGCGACGGCGGGGGATGAGCTGGGGTACGACGACGGTGAGCGTGAGGTCAGGGCTCTGGCGGTGCAGTTCCTCGATGTAGTTGGCCAGGGGGGCGAGCGTGGCCCGGTAGGGCGAGACGACGACCTCGAGCGGCAGATGGTCCCCCCAGGCCGTCCAGTAGCCGCGGAAGCGTTGTGCCTCATTGTCGCTGGGGCTGATGTGGAGGGCGAGGAGGGGTACCGACAGCGACGCGGCATAGGCGAGGGCGCGCAGCGCGGCGAGGTCGAGAACCGCGATCGGGACGACGACGAGGTGGCTGACCTCCGTCGGGGCGTCCTGGCGCTCGCCCATCGGTGTCTGGGCGGCGGCCCTCGGCGGCGGCGGGGCCAGGATCGCGGTCGGAACCACCGACGCCTCGGCCGGGTCGGGGATGAGCGACCGGCGGGCCCGTTCGTAGGCACCGTGGACCCGCCGGCAGGCGAGCACCAGCAGCGGGATCAGGACGACGACGATCCAGGCGCCGGCGGTGAACTTGGTGGCGGCGGCGATGATGGCGACCGCTCCGGAGAGCACCGCGCCGAGCAGGTTGATCGCCAGCCGGCCGCGCCAGCCGGCGTCCCGCTCACGCCACCAGTGGGCCACCATCCCACTCTGCGCGAGCGTGAAGGCGACAAAGACTCCGACCGCGAACAGGGGGATCAACGGGTCCGTCTGACCGTTGAAGGCGACGAAGATGACGGCGGCGGGAACCGCGAGCACGACGATCCCGGCCGTGAACGCGAGCCGATCGCCCAGGCGCAGGAAGGTGCGCGGGACATAGCTGTCACGCGCCATGAAGTAGAGCAGCTGCGGAAAGCCGTGGAGGGCGGAGTTGGCGGCGATGAGCAGGATGAGGGTGGTCGCGACCTGGACGTATCCGTACAGGACGCCGCCGCCGACGCTCCGGTGCGCGATCTGAGACAGGACGGTCTGCGCGCCCGGAGCGGCTCCGTCGAAGTGCGCGACCACGACCACGCCGATGAACATCGAGACGAGCAGGCCGACCATCACCGTGAGCGTGCTGCGGGCGTTGTCGGCCTCCGGCGCCTCGAACTCCGAGACGGCGTTGGAGATGACCTCGATCCCGGTCATCGCGGTCGCACCCGAGGAGAACGCTCGGAGCAGCAGCAGCACGCCGAGCGCCTCGGTGGCGTGGTGGGGGACGGGCGCGACCGTATGAAAGCCGTGGCTGGCGGCATCGATCAGCCCGACGATGACGACCAGGGCGATCGCCGAGACGAACATGTAGGTCGGGGCGGCGAACAGGGCGCCGGCCGCCCGCACCCCGCGCAGGTTGCCGAGCACGAGCACCAGGATCACCCCGAGGCCGATCGGCACCGTCGCCCCGGCGGCCGAGGGGATCGCAGACGTGATCGCGGCGACGCCCGCGGCGACCGAGACGGCGACGGTGAGGATGTAGTCCAGGATCAGTCCCGCACCCGCGATCAGGCCCCAGTTCGCGCCGAGGCTGTCGCTGGCCACGATGTAGGACCCGCCGCCGTGCGGATAGGCGCGGATCACCTGTCGGTAGCCGAGGCCGACCGACACCATCAGCACGACCAGCACCGCGCCGATCGGCAACGAGAGTTTGAGCTCGGAGCTGCCGGCGAGGACGAGGATCGCCATCATCGCCTCCGGCCCGTAGGCCACCGAGGAGATCGCGTCGGGAGACAGGACCGGCAGCGCGACGCGCTTGCTCATCCGCTGCTCGGCGAGCGCCGTGCTGCGCAGCGGAGGTCCGATCAGCCACCGCCGGCCCGTCTGGCGCCACCGCTGCAGACGCGAATCGTCGTCGCCGGTGTCGGTCGCCTCGAGATCGTCGTCGTCCTGGCGGGTGGCACTGCGGATGCGGACGAACGCGCCGCCGGCCGGCTCGCCCTCGAGGTAGCGAAGCTCGGGATCGACGGGGAGCGCCTGATCCCACGCCTCGCGATCATGCATGCAGCCGGCCCATTGGCCGCCCACTTCACGCAGGGCCTCGACCGCCTGGACGTCAAGCGCCGGCAGCTGGGCGTCGGCGCTCACCGCGGCGTCCGGTGCCGGGCGGTCGCGGGCGGAGCGACCCGCGTCCGGCGCCGGCGGTGTCCCGCTCACCGCCAGAGCCTCGGCACGGCGTCACCGGCGGTCCGCGACTGAAAGCTCATGCCGTCCAAGGTTTCGATACTGAGACGGAGAGGGCGGGATTCGAACCCGCGATAGAGGTTTCCCCCCATACTCGCTTAGCAGGCGAGTGCCTTCAGCCACTCGGCCACCTCTCCGGGGTCCGGCCAGTGTAGAACAGCGACACCGCCGCGCGGTCTAGGATCGCGCGTGACCGGAGGGGTGGCAGAGTGGTCGAATGCACCGGTCTTGAAAACCGGAGTCCGGTAACCCGGACCGCGGGTTCGAATCCCGCCCCCTCCGCTCCGGGTCACCCATGACGTCAGATCGTCTGACGTTTGTGCCCGGCTGTCAACGTCAAGGCGCGGTCGTCCCGCCCGACCGAACGAGCTCAGGCGACCGACGCCGCGGTCGCTGCTGGCGGTGGCGCTCATGACGGAGGTCAGGCTTTGCGGGCGCGGATGATCGCCGAGCTGGCATGCGCGTGAACGCGATGCGTCGGGGTGATCTCGATCTCCGCCAGTCCGGCGGAGGTCAGCAGCGACTCGTACTCGTTCTGGGTGAGCGCGCCGGCGATGCATCCAGTCCACTGCTGCATGTCTGCGCGCGTCGCGTCGTCCATGCCGGCATCGGCGACCACATCGGAGACCGCGAACCGGCCACCGGCTCGCAGCACCCGGGCCACCTCGCGCAGGACGACGCTCTTGTCGGCGGCGAGGTTGATCACGCAGTTGGAGATCACGACATCGACGCTGGCCTTCGGCAGCGGGATGTCCTCGATGTAGCCCTTGACGAAGCGAACGTTCTCGACCCCGGCCTCAGCAGCGTTGGACCGGGCGAGGTCGAGCATCTCGTCGGTCATGTCCAGGCCGATCGCCTCGCCGCTGGCCCCGACCCGCCGGGCGCTGATCAGCACATCAGCTCCCGCACCCGACCCGAGATCCAGCACCGTCTCGCCTTCACGCAGGTCCGCGACCGCGGTCGGCACCCCGCAGCCCAGAGACGCCGAGACCGCGTCCGCGGTCGCACCGTCGGTCTCCTCGACCCCGTAGAGCGCGCCGCCGAACACCGTGGCGCCCGACGCGTCGGTGGTGGCCACCGACGCGCAGCATCCGCCGCCCGCGGCACCGCGCGCCGCGGCGGCATACCGCTCACGAACGGTTTCGCGGATGTCTGCGGTCGGTT
>CAZZWJ010000155.1:0-455 GCA_964657875.1 uncultured Solirubrobacteraceae bacterium | reverse complement strand
CCCCCCCCCGCAACCGCAACCGCAATCGGCGGTCAGCTCAGCCATGCGGCCAGCTCCTTGAGTCGGTCCGGCAGGACGAAGTAGTAGGCCCACTGTCCCTGGCGTTCAGAGCCGACCAAACCAGCGTCACGCAGCTTGCGCAGGTGATGAGACAGCGTCGGCTGCGAGATCTCAAATAGGGCCTCCAGATCGCACACGCACACCCGGCCGGCGTGCTCGCGCAGCACATTGACGATCTGCAACCGCACCGGGTCAGCCAACGCCTTGACCACCGTGGTCAGTGACGCGACCTGCGCGTCGTCCATCTCGCTCAGACCCCCCGGCTCACAGCACCGGGTGCCGAGCCGGCGTTGGGCTTCAGGCGCCATCGGAAGAACGCTCACGAACCAAGTGTATCGAAAAAAGTGAATGAACTTCTCGACCTGACCTCCGACCAAGGTCAAAGGCCAGGTCTC
>CAZZWJ010000154.1:0-7231 GCA_964657875.1 uncultured Solirubrobacteraceae bacterium | reverse complement strand
CCGTTGCGCGCGTTGAAGTCCTCGACGAACTGGCCGAGCACACGACGGCGTTCGTCGGCGTCGGTGATGACGGTGGCGGTCGCCGGTAGGTCGGCGACGACCCCATGCTTGAGGTGGAAGGTGAACTGTGGCTCGGCGGCCAGGTTCAGCAGCCAGGCGCGCGGGCGCGAAGCGGGGATCCCGCTCAGGTAGATCGCGTCCTCGAAGCGATAGAAGACGGTCTCGATCCGACGCGTTTCGCCGGAGCGTCGACCGGTGGTGGTGATGTCGATCGTCCGCTGCTCCATGGGCGTGGAGCGGTCGATCTCCAGTGCGCGGCGGACGTCGTCGTTCATGTGCCCAGCCTACCCCCACGCATGACCGCGAGAGGCGGCGAAGCGACGGTCCGGTCCCGGGTCGGGCAGGATGCAGGCGTGGGATTCACGCGCGCCGAACTGGAGGCCTTCCGCGACCGGGAAGTCGACGATCTGCTCGGGCCGGAGCTGCGGCTGCTGTTCGTGGGGATCAACCCGGGGCTGTGGACGGCGGCGGTCAACACCCACTTCGCCCATCCCGGCAATCGCTTCTATCCGGCGCTGCTTCAAGCCGGGATCATCGAGCTCGAGGTCGATCGGTCTGCGGGCATGACTGATGCCGAGCGCGCGCACCTGGCTGAGCGGGGGATCGGGATCACCAACCTCGTGCGCCGGGCGACCGCCCGAGCCGATGAGCTCTCCCGTGAGGAGCTGCAGGAGGGTGGCCGGCGGCTGCTGGCGCTGGTCGCCGAGCGCCGGCCGCGGGTGGTGGCGATCGCCGGCGTGACCGCGTTTCGCCACGCCTTCGGCGAGCGTCGCGCGACGTCGGGCCGCCAGCCGCAGACACCTGAGCAGCAGGCCCGGTGGTCGGGCGCGGTCCTGTGGGTGGTTCCCAACCCGAGCGGTCTCAACGCCCACGAGACGGTCGCGAGCCTGGCCGCCGCCTACGCGGCCCCGGCGGTGCAGGCCGGCGTCATCGCCGCTCGTTGATCGCCGGATGTGGCCGCTAGGACGACGCGCCGAGCGCCGACTCGCGCCTTGACCTGGCCCGTGGGTGCCCGGCCCACTGCCAGTACTGCTCCCTGGCGGGTTCGCTGCCCGGAGCTCCGCTGACGCTGGAGATGGACGAGGAGCGGCGCACCATGAAGCAGACGCGCTTTCGCCGCCAGAAGTACGTCTATCCCGCCCCGGTGATGCACGAGCTGCGGGAGTTCTTCGCCGAGCGGGTGGCCGAGCTGCTGCCCACGGCGCAGGTCCTGTCCTTCACCTGACCGCGCGATCTCACTCGCGCAGCAGCAGGCCGATCATCCGTCGGGCCGTGGCCGGATCAGGATTGAGCGCGGGATTGCCGTGGTGATAGAGCCAGCGCTCGGCCAGCGAGAGGATCCCGTCGGCGAGCAGGACGGGAGGGGCCGGCGGCCGGTAGCCGGCCTGCGCCTCTCGGGCGATGACGCTCTCGATCTTCGACAGCAGCCGCGGACGAACTCCTCCGTCGAGCGCGGTCACCAGCCGCAGCCCGGCGTCGCCCTCGTTGACGAGGAACGCCTGGAGCGCCGGGCTGGTGCCCAGGGTGTCGAGGAAGTCGCCCACCGTGTGGGTCATCCGCTCGACGCCCGTGCCGGGGGCCGCCCGGTCGAAGTGGTCGATCATCTCGCTGAGCTCGGTCCACACGACGTCGCCGAGCAGCCGCTCGCGGTCGCCGGCCCAGCGGTAGAGCGTCGCCCGCGAGACGCCGATGTCGGATGCGAGCGAGACCATGTCCAGCCGCGTTCCCTCTCGCAGGAGCTGGCGAGCGCGAACGAAGGCGGCGGCCGGGGCCGCGCGCAGGTCGACGGTCTCGGCCCCGCTCATCGCCGCGGCGAAGGCCCGGGTCGGGGAGTCGAAGGTGTCGGCTGCGCTCACCCAGCGACTATAACCCGCGATGCGTCGCATGAGACACTTGATTTGAAGTGTCGCATCCATTACGTTTCCCGCGCTGCGTTGCACCGGGTGGCGTCCCGGGCGGCGGCCGGCCGGTATTCGAACGAGGAGAGACGATGCGCGCGAGGTTTGCCCCCCGATCACGGAGAGTGATGCTGTCCGTCTGCCTGGCGGCGGCGCTCATGGCCGTGTCAGCCGGCCCGGCGCTCGCGCGGCCGGCGTCCCCGTCGGCGGGGTCGCTGGCGCAGCGCTCGAACGTGCCCGGCCTGTCCGCGGCGCGGTATGCCGACAGCTTCGTCACCCGCCGGGGCTCGCAGCTGTTCGTCGCGGGCAGGCACTTCCGCTTCGCCGGCGCCAACAGCGAATCCCTCGGGCTGCGCAACTACGGTCCGATCGTCTCGGTCGGCCAGCGGTACAACAGCGAGCGGTACCCGACCAGGTATGAGATCGACGACGATCTGGCGACCCTGCACGAGATGGGCGCGACCGTGGTCCGGGCCCAGACGATCGGCGACACGGTCGGCTGTGCGCTGTGCATCGAGCCGGCGCTGGGGAGGTTCAACCCGCGCGCCTTCCACGAGATGGACATGGTGGTCGCCCAGGCGCGGCTTTACGGCATCAAGATCATCGGTGAGTTCGACGGTGATGCCAACGGCTCTGAGCCCTACGGCCCTCCGGCCAGTCCGCTGCAGGGCACGGCGAGCACCGACTGGTACTGCGTGTGGAATCAGATCGCGCAGGCCGACTGTCCGACGGCGACCTTCGAGGACCCGCGGGTGCTGCACGACTACGAGCGCCACATGAAGGCGGTGCTCGATCACGTCAACCCCTACACCGGATTGGCCTACAAGAACGATCCGACGTTCGCCGGGTGGGTCGACGGCAACAACCTCTGGCTGCTCAACGCCACCCCGCTGCCGCAGTTTCAGTCGTGGCTGGCGAGCGTCTCCTCCTACTTCAAGTCGATCGACCACAAGCAGCTGTTCATCGACATCGATGCCGCGGGCGGCGACTACCTGACCCCGGCCGAGACCTTCGGCCTCGGTCCCGACCTCGGTGCCGGGCCTGACCGGACGATCCTCGCCACCCCCGGCGTCGACGTCTTCGGCCAGGAGTGGTACCCCAAGGACTTCGGCGCCCTGGACCCGACCAGTCCCGCGGCCACCCAGCTGCACACCAACGCCCTGGCCGTCGCCCGGGCGGGCAAGGCGTACGCGACCGTCGAGTACGGGTGGGATCACGACAACTCAACGACGACGTCGGTGTTCACGCAGTTCCTCGGCGGACTGCAGACCGACCCCGACGTCTCCGGGGAGCTGTTCTGGGAGCTGGCGTCCCACGCCAACGGCCACGGTTGGCAGTCGATCCCGGCCGACGAGCGCTGCAATCCGACCTGCCACGGGCTGGTCGAGGACGGGAACTGGTGGGCGATGTACTACACCGGTCACGCCACCCTCGCCAACACCGCAGCCGACATGCGCGACCGCGCGCAGATCATCCGGGCGGCCGCGTACCGGATGGACGGCTTCGCGCACTCGCCGGCCCACGAGATCCCGCCCGCGCCGGTCGTCACCTCGGTGCACGGCGGTCGGGTCCTGTTCGAGGGCAGCGCCGGCGCCGCTCGCTACTCGGTGCAGCGACGCGTCGGCGGTCGATGGACGACGCCGTGTCGGCGCTGCACCACCGACAACGACGACGGCTGGCGCTCCGGGGCGCGTCTCGGGTGCGTCCGGGTGATCGGGTTCAACCTCGCCGGCGTGGCGGGACCGGCGTCCGCCCCCGTCGGCCCGGAATGCGCGAACGACGCCGCCCCCGCCGCTCGCCGGGCGCTGCCCCATTGGGTCGGATCGTGGAGCTCACCGTCGGTCGACCCCGGACCGCTGGCCGGGCTGGTCGCGGACGACACCGGGACCGGTGGCAGCACGGTCCGCGACGTCGTGCACCTGACGCTCGGCGGCCCGACGCTGCGGATCCGCCTCTCCAACGTCTTCGGCGACCAGGACGCCCGCTTCTCCGACGTCCGGGTCGCGGTCTCCGCCGGCGGCGCCGCGACCGTCTCCGCCAGCAGCCGCCAGCTGCGGTTCGCGGGGTCGACGACGGTCACCGTCGCGCCCGGCAGGCAGGTCGTCAGCGACCCGCTGCGGTTCCCCGTCCGGGCCGGGGAGAACCTGACGATCAGCCTCTATGCGCCGACCGCCACGGGCACGGCGACGACCGAGGGCAGCCTCAACCACACCAACTACCTCTCCGGGCCGGGCGATCTGACCGCGTCGACGTCCGCGGCCGGCTTCCCACGACGTCACCGGCGTGGTACTGGCTCGGCGGCGTCGACGTCGAGGCGACCGATCCGCGGGCGGGCGCGATCGTCGCCCTCGGCGATTCGATCACCGCCGGGTATGACTCGACCGAGAACGCCAACCGCGACTGGGTCGACCTGCTCGCCGATCGCCTGCACGCCGATCGCCAGGCGCCGCCGCGTTCGGTGCTCAATGCCGGAATCGCCGGCAACAACCTGCACGAGGGCACGCCGTGCTACGGACAGAGCGGGATGACCCGCCTGGGTCGTGATGCGCTGGACCAGACCGGGGTCCGTGCCGTCATCGTCGACGAGGGTGCCAACGACATCACGCACCCGGCCGAGCCCACGAGCGCGCCGCTCTTCGCCTGCCTCGCGCGTCGGCCGATCTCCGCGCAGGGGATGATCGGGCTCTTCACGCAGGCGATCCGACGCATCCACGCCCACCATCTGACGGCGATCGGGGTGACCATCGCGCCGTTCGGCCGCTACGCGTACTGGACGCCGGCGATCGAGGCCGAACGGCTGGCGATCAACCGGTGGATCCGCTCCAGCCACGCGTTCGACGGGGTCATCGACTTCGGCCGGGTGCTCCGCGACCCCGCGCACCCCGCCTGGCTGAACCCCCGCTACGACAGCGGCGATGGGCTGCACCCCAACGACGCCGGTCACGCCGCGATGGCCGCGGCGATCCCGCTCGGGCCGCTGACCGCGGGCGGCTGACGCGCCCGCGCTCAGACGGCGTGCCGCGCCGCGGTGGGGGCGGTTGGTGATGATCGCCGTGTAGGCGTCGGTCGCGGCGGTGACCCGGGCGCCTCGATCGGGATCGCCTCGCCGCTCAGCCGGTCGGGGTAGGCGTCGACGTCGAAGCGCTCGTGGTGATGGCGGACGATCCGGGTCAGCGCACCTGGCTTGTGCAGGATCGCGTCGGGCAGCGCCGCCTTGCCGACGTCGTGCAGGAGGCCGGCCAGGCGGCAGCGCAGGACGCCGGCTCGTGGAGCCCGAGGCGCGCGGCGACCGCGACGTCACGACCGCCACACCGCCGTGGCACCTGCAACGAGACCGATCGCTCAGCCCAGGTCAGCGCCCACATCGCGATGGCCTGCGATGCCACCCAGGTTCTGGCCAAGCCCGGCATGGGCGTCGACGAGGGCGTGATGATCGTCGCCAACGAGATGGCGCGCCGCGCAGCGGCACTCAGCGCCCGTCGCGCGTCGGGTCCTAGGATTCCGTCCCCATGGTGAGCTCCCGAACGGCCGATCGTCTCCTGGCTCGGCTGGCTTCTGAGCAGTCCTCGCAGCGGTTGCCGTCAGTGGTCGCCGGGTTGGTGCGCGACGGAGAGCTGGTCTGGAGCGGTGGACGCGGCCGCGTCGAGGGGGTCACCCCCGACGCGGATGTGCAGTACCGCTGTGGCTCGATCACCAAGACGTTCGTCGGGGTGTGCGTGATGCGGCTGCGCGACGAGGGGCGGCTCGCGCTCAGCGATCCGGTGCAGCGCTTCCTGCCCGACACGGGCGTTGGGGAGCTCACGATCGCCCAGCTGCTCTCGCATTCCAGCGGCCTGCGGGCCGAGACCGGCGCGCAGTGGTGGGAGCGCACGCCGGGCGGGGACCTCGCGCAGCTCACCGCCGACACGCTGCGGGGCGGGACGCGCTTTGACGCGGGGCGACGGTTTCACTACTCCAATGTCGGTTTCGGCGTCCTCGGGGCGATCGTCGGGGAGCTGCGCGGAGCGCCCTGGGGGGACGTGGTTCGCGATGAGCTGCTCACGCCGTTGGGCATGCACCGAACCACTCCCCGTCCCCAACCGCCGGCGGCGCCGGGTCTGGCGGTGCACCCGTGGGCCGATCTCGTGCTGCCGGAGCCCGAGCACGACGCGGGAGCGATGGCGCCCGCCGGCCAGCTGTGGAGCACCGTCGCCGACCTCGCGCGCTGGGCGGCGTTCCTCACGGGCGCGCGCAGCGACCTGCTCGCGGCCGCCACGTTGGCCGAGATGCGCGAGCCGCGGGTGGTCAACGACGTCCCGGATCAAGATTGGAGCGTCGGCTACGGGCTCGGGCTTCAGCTGTGGAACCACGCGGGCGCACGCCGCTACGGCCACGGTGGTTCGATGCCCGGCTTCCTCGCCGGAGTCGAGATCACCGAGGCCGGCGACGCGGTCGTCGTGTACGCGAACGCGACCACGGGACTGCGCAGCGAGCTCGGCAGCGATCTGCTGGAGATTCTGGCCGACGAGGAGCCGCGCCTGCCCGAGGAATGGCGACCCGCGGCGCCGGAGCCCGGCGTCCTGGAGATGCTGGGCCACTGGTACTGGGGGCCGGCTCCCTATCTGCTGGCCGCCCGGGGTGACCAGCTCGAACTGCGCGCGGTCGGACGTGGCCGCGAGTCGCGCTTCCGCGCGACCGGCCCCGACGCCTGGATCGGACTCGACGGCTACCACACCGGAGAGCCGCTGAACGCGATTCGCCTGCCTGACGGATCGCTCTCCCACCTCGATCTCGGATCGTTCATCTTCACCCGGGCCCCCTACGACCCCGCGGGACCGATCCCCGGTGGTGTCTCGGCCGACGGTTGGCGAGCCTGACCCACCGCCACCGCCGCCCTGTGTCGTCGCTCGCTGAGGCGCCCACCCGGAACTGGACGGCTCAGCCTGCGATGGTCATCGAGTGGGTGTGTGTCGGTCCGGCGCCGTGGAGGTCATGGGCGGTGACGGTGAGCCGATAGGTTCCCGGCCGCAGTGCGCGGCGGACGTCGCCGGGAAGCGAGAAGCGGGTGGAGTAGGTGGCGGCGCTGCGAGCACGGTGCACCGCGATGCGGGCGGTGATCGGAACGTGTCCGTGGGCCGAGGAGTGCCCGGCACGGTTCGAGGAGGGGGGCACGCGCTCACAGCGCCCGGTGACACGTCCCGCCACGCGATGAAGCTGCCAGCTGATCGAGGCCGGCTGGTTGGTCGTGACCTCGATGGGGTCGCTGCTCGCAGAGCGGCGACACGAGGCATGTC
>CAZZWJ010000153.1:2511-7255 GCA_964657875.1 uncultured Solirubrobacteraceae bacterium | reverse complement strand
CCGGGCGCCGCGCCCAGCTCACCGCCGAGATCTCCGGCGCGCGGGCGACCCTCGAGCGAGCCGCGCGTGAGCGGTCGGCGCGGGCGGCCCGCCTTCAGCGGATGCAAGCCGCGGTCAGCTATGACACCGAGCTCGTCCCGGTGATCGACGCGCTGCGCGCAGCGGTCCGCGACGCCGCGGTGGCCGTCTCCGCGCAGCTCGAGGGGTTCGACGCGGCGCTGCGCGACGACCGGGCCGCGGGGGAGACCGCCGCCACGCAGCTGCGCGAGTGCGCTCAGCGTGAAGCCGAGTTGCACGGCCACATGAGCCGGGAGAACGATGCGCTCACCGCGGCCGAGGTCGCCCTTCAGCGCAGCCGCGATCAGGCTGCCGACGCCGAGTCCGAGCTCGCCGGTCTCGCCGAGCGCCTCGGGCTCGCTGCCGAGCCGGCGCCGACCGGCCTGGATGAGAGCGCCCGGGCGACGCTCCAGGAGCGTCTGGGGCGGATCGCCCGCCGCCGAGAGCAGCTGGGCCCGGTGAACCCGCTGGCGTCCGAGCAGTTCGCCGAGGCGGTCGCCCACGTCGAGGAGCTCGAGCGCCAGCGCGCCGACCTCGAGGCGGCGCTGCGCGAGCTCACGACGCTCATCGCCGACACCGACCGCCAGATCGCCACCACGTTTCAGCAGACGTTCACCGCGACCGCGGCCGCCTTCGAGGAGCTCGCCGCCCAGCTCTTCCCCGGCGGCTCGGGACGGCTGCGACTGGTCTCCGAGCGTGACGGCCCCGCCTCGGTGATCGGCGGTCAGTCGATGCCGGGCGCCGAATCGGCCACCGACGACGACGCCGACGCCGGGCCTGGCGATGACGCGGAGGAGCCCGAGCGGGAGGACCTGCTCGGGGTCGAGATCGAGATCACGCCGGCCGGCAAGGACCCCAAGCGCCTGTCGCTGCTCTCCGGCGGTGAGAAGTCGATGACCGCGCTCGCCTTCCTGTTCGCGGTGTTCCTCGCCCGGCCGTGCCCGTTCTACATCCTCGATGAGGTCGAGGCGGCGCTCGACGACCTGAACATCAGCCGGTTTCTCACGCTGCTGGGGCAGTACTCCTCACGGGCTCAGTTCATCGTCGTCACCCACCAGAAACGCACGATGGAGGCGGCCGACACCCTCTACGGGGTGTCGATGGCCGCCGACGGCATCTCCAAGGTCATCTCCCGGCGGCTGCCGGGCGCCGTCGCGGCCGCCTGAGGCGACGGGCATGAGGGTCGCCCTGAGAGTGCTCTGAATTCGCACACCCCCGGAAACGCTGCAAATTCTCCACCTCAGATTTTCCCGGTGTTCTGAATGCCTACAGTTTTCCGCATGGTCCTGATCGTCAGCGGCGCCGTCGTCCCGATCGTGGCGCTGCTCTCCTGCCTGCGACTGAGCGTCGGCTCGGCCCGGCGGGCGAGCCCGCGGCGCGACGCCGGCGACGTCCGACCGGGGAGCGTCAGTCGCTGGGAGGGTCTCGCGCAGGAGATGGTCCGCCGCGGCGACCGCGGGCGTCCGCGCCGCTCCGACGCCGAGACGCGACGGCGTCACCTCGCCGCCGTGCTGCCGGCTGACGCGCGTCGCTGACCCCGGCGGCGCTCTAACCTGCGCGCAGGCATGGCGCGCGACTGGCGAGACCTCTTCATCATCGACGGCGAGGTCCCGAGCTCCGGCGAGGACCCGGCGGCGCCGGAGAAACGCGTCGGCCGTCTGCGTCGCCTGCGTGAGAGCCTGCGCAAGACCCGGCAGGCACTCACCTCCGAGATTCAGGCGACGCTGTTCGAGGACCTCTCCGACGAGACCTGGGAGCGGCTCGAGGAAGCGCTCATCTACGCCGACGTCGGCGCCGCCACGACGGCGAAGGTCGTCGCCCAGCTCGAGCAGGAGGCATCCGAGAACCAGCTCACCGGCGGTCAGGCGCTCTCGGACCGGCTCGTGGAGCTGCTCACCGAGATCGCGTCGGTCGGCGATGACCGCATCGACCTGCGACCCGAGCCGACGGTGATCCTCGTCGCCGGGGTCAACGGGACCGGCAAGACGACGACGCTCGGCAAACTCGCCTGGCACCTGTCGCGCGAGATGGGACGCACGGTCGTGCTCGCCGCCGGGGACACGTTCCGGGCGGCCGCCGTCGAGCAGCTGGAGGTGTGGGCCCAGCGGGCCGAGGTCGGCTTCGTCAAGGGCGACCTGGGTGCCGATTCGGCGTCGGTGGCCTTCGAGGCCGTCGCCGCCGGTCGCCGCGACGGGGCCGATGTCGTGCTCATCGACACCGCCGGTCGGCTGCACACCCAGGACAACCTGATGGCCGAGCTGGCCAAGGTGCGACGCGTGATCGCCAAGCAGCTCCCCGACGCCCCCCACGAGACGCTGCTCACCGTCGACGCGACCACCGGCCAGAACGGGTTGCGCCAGGCGAAGATGTTCTCCGAGGTGGTGGATGTCTCGGGGATCGTGCTCACCAAGCTCGACGGCACCGCCAAGGGCGGGATCGCGCTCGCGATCGCCGCCGACCTCGGGATCCCGGTGAAGCTGATCGGCGTCGGGGAGCAGCTGGAGGACCTGCGGCCCTTCGACGCCGGCGAGTTCGCCCGCGCGCTCGTCTCCGCCGGCTGAGCGGCACTGCCGCCCCGGGTACCGCGCCCCGGCGCGCACACCGCTGCGGCCCCGCCCCTAGACTGACGTCGCGTGTTCGACAACCTCGCCGACAAGCTGCAGGCGACGCTGTCGGAGGTCCGCGGCCGCGGCACGCTCACCGAGGACGACATCAACGCGGCGATGCGCGAGATCCGCCTCGCGCTGCTCGAGGCCGACGTCAACTTCAAGGTCGTGCGCAGCTTCACCTCGGCGGTGAAGGAGAAGGCGCTCGGGGCCGACATCGTCGGTCAGCTGAACCCCGGCCAGCAGGTGGTCAAGATCGTCTCCGACGAGCTCACGGCGCTGATGGGCGGTGCCGTCAGCGAGCTCGCGTTCTCGTCCCGGCCCCCGACGATCGTGCTCATGGCCGGCCTGCAGGGATCCGGCAAGACGACCGCGACCGGCAAGCTCGCGCGGATGCTCAAGGCCGGTGGCTCCTCGGTCGCCGTCGCCGCCTGTGACGTGTACCGACCCGCCGCCGTCGACCAGCTCGTCAAGCTCGCCCACCAGGTCGGGGTCGACGTCTATGAACAGGGCACCGATCGCAATCCGGTGAAGATCGCCCGCTGGGCCGCCGACCGGGCGCGCAGCGAGGGCAAGGACGTGCTCATCGTCGACACGAGCGGCCGCCTGCACGTCGACGCCGAGCTGATGGCCGAGCTCACCGAGATCAAGAAGGCGATCAACCCCACCGACGTCCTGCTCGTCGTCGACGCGATGACCGGCCAGGATGCGGTCAACGTCGCCGAGGAGTTCGGCAAGGCGGTCGACTTCGACGGCGTGATCATCTCAAAGCTCGACGGCGACGCCCGCGGCGGCGCGGCCCTGTCGGTGAAGGCGATCACCGGCAAGCCGATCATGTACGCGTCCACCGGCGAGAAGCTCGACCAGTTCGAGCGCTTCCATCCCGACCGGATGGCCCAGCGCATCCTCGGCATGGGCGACGTGATGTCGCTGATCGAGCGCGCCGAGCAGAACTTCGACGAGACCCAGGCCGCCGAGCTCGAGCGCAAGATGCGCAAGTCGGAGTTCGGGCTCGACGACTTCCTGGATCAGATGAAGCAGATCCGGCGGATGGGGCCGCTGCAGAACCTGCTCGGGATGATCCCCGGCATGGGCAAGGAGCTGCGCGGGGTCAAGCTCGACGAGCGGGAGTTCGATCGCCTGCAGGCGATCATCACGTCGATGACCCCCCAGGAGCGCCGTCACCCGGAGCTGATCAAGGGCTCCCAGCGCCTGCGGATCGCCCGCGGTTCCGGCACCAACGTGCAGGCGGTCAAACAGCTGATCAAGCAGTTCGAGCAGATGCGCAAGGTGATGCGCCAGGTCTCCCAGGGCCGGATGCCCGATCTCGGAGCCCTGATGCGCCAGGGCGGAGGACGCTGACGGATTCCGATCCCGCCCGCACGCTATCCTCGGCGATCGCTATGTCAGTCAGACTTCGACTCACCCGCATCGGCGGCCGCAAGAATCCCATCTGGCGCGTCGTCGTCGCCGACCAGCGCTCCAAGCGCGACGGCCGCGTGATCGAAACCGTCGGTCATTACAACGCGCAGACCGAGCCGTCCACGATCGTGCTCAACGAAGAGCGCATCCGCGACTGGCTGGCCCGCGGCGCTCAGCCCTCGGACACCGTCCGTAAGCTGCTGCGCACGCAGGGCATCAGCTAGGCCGGACGGGCTCTCCGTCTCGATGCGGGACCTGCTCGAGTACCTGGCCCAGGGTCTGGTCGAGCACCCTGACGACGTCCGCGTCAACGAGGTCACCGGCGACGACGGCAGCCTCGTGCTCGAGCTGTCGGTCGCCGACGGCGACTATGGCAGCGTGATCGGGCGCGGCGGGCGCACCGCGCAGGCGCTGCGCACGGTCATCCGGGCCGCGTCGGCACAGGACGACCGCCGCGTGTTCGTCGACATCGTCGACGCCTGATCGGCGTGAGCGGGCCGGACCCGGGCGGCCGGCTGCGGGCAGGCATCGTGGCCCGCGCCCACGGGCTGGACGGGAGCTTTCACGTCGCGGCGGTCGTCGAGACGGTGTTCGCGCTGCTCGAGGTGGGCGCCGAGGTCGCGGTCGGCCCCGAGACCCGGCGGATCACGCGCCTCGCC
>CAZZWJ010000153.1:0-2501 GCA_964657875.1 uncultured Solirubrobacteraceae bacterium | reverse complement strand
ACGACGGGCGCCCGATCATGGGCGTGGAGGGATGCGTGAGCCGCGCCGACGCCGATGCCGTGCGCGGGGCGGAGCTCACCGTCGATCGATCGCTGGTCGGCGACCTGGAGGCCGAGGAGTGGTGGGCCGAGGACCTCGAGGGATGCGCGGTCCATGACGGCCCGCGCGAGGTCGGGACGGTCCTCGCGCTGCTCGCGCTCCCCTCGTGTGAGGTGCTCGAGGTCCAGCGCACCGACACCGAGGACGGGGCCCCGGCGCTGCTCGTGCCGCTCATCCGCGACGCCGTCCGCACGGTCGACGTCACCGCCCGGCGGATCGACGTCGACCTCGCGTTCCTGGGGGAGACGTGATGGAGATCGATGTCTTCACCCTCTTCCCCGAATGGTTCGATTGGTTCGTCGCCCAGCGCCACGTGCGCAACGCCGCCGCCGGCGGGCACACGCTCTCGCTGCTCAACTATCGCGATCACACCCCGCTGTCGGCCGGCCAGGTCGATGACACCCCGTTCGGCGGGGGCGCCGGCATGGTGCTGCGCGTCGACGTCGTCGAGGCCGCGCTGCGCGCCCGTTACGCCGATGACCCGGTCGTGATCCGGGACCGGCGCCGGGTGATCGCGCTGGACCCCGGCGGGCGGCTGCTCGACGACGGGCTCGTCGACGAGCTCGCCGCCGAGCCGGCGCTCACCCTGCTGTGTGGGCGCTATGAGGGGTTCGACGAGCGGATCGTCGAGCACTTCGCCGGCGAGCGGCTGTCGGTCGGGCGCTACGTGCTCGCCGGCGGCGAGCTCGCGGCGATGATCGTCTGCGACGCGGTCCTGCGCAAGCTGCCCGGAGCCCTCGGCCACGCCGACTCGGCGGTTGAGGAGTCCTTCTCCGCGGCGCTCGAAGGTGGTCCCGAATATCCCCACTACACCCGTCCGGCGCAGTGGCGCGGCTGGTCGGTGCCCGAGGTGCTGCTCTCCGGCCACCATGCGCGGATCGCGCAGTGGCGCCTTGATCAGAGCCGGGCCCGCGGCCGAGGCGAGTGACGGGGTCGCCGGGACGTCGAGCCCGGCGGAGGCGCTACCATCAGCCGCCGCATGAGCACCGTCATCGAAAGCCTCGAGCGCACCCAGCTGCGCAGCGCCCCCAGTTTCGACGCCGGCGATCGCCTGCGCGTCCACTTTCAGGTGATCGAGGGCACGCGTCGACGCACCCAGGTCTTCGAGGGCGTCGTCATCAAGCGCCAGGGCCATGGCGCCCGGGAGACCTTCACGGTGCGCAAGCAGTCCTTCGGCGTCGGCGTGGAACGGACGTTCCCGCTGCACTCACCGAAGATCGAGCGCATCGAGGTCGCCTCCCGCGGTGACGTCCGTCGCGCCAAGCTCTACTACCTGCGCGACCGCATCGGCAAGCGCGCCCGGGTCCGGGAACGTCGCTCGGCGGGTCCGGAGGTCGCCGTGGAGCGGGCGCTGCTCTACACCGACGAGCCCGCGCCGACCCCCGAGGAGTCGGCTCCGGACGCCGCAACCGACGAGCCGTCGGCGGTCGTCACGCCCGCCGGGGAATCGGCCGCCGCCGGCGCCTAGCCGCGCCGGTCGTTCTCAGCACCCCGATTCGCTCGCCGTCGCGCTCGCTGCAATCGCATGGCGAAGACCGCGAAGTCGTCCAAGAAGAAGCGTTCGGGTCTCGGCGGTCTCGTCGAGCTGATCGTCACGGTGGCGATCGCGGTCGGTCTCGCGTTCCTGATCCAGGCGTTCGTCGTCAAGCCCTACCGGATCCCCAGCGCGTCGATGTACCCGACGCTGCACATCGGGCAGCGGATCCTCGTCAACCGGCTCTCGACCCATCCCAAGATCGGCAGCGTCGTCGTCTTTCATCCGCCGGAGGGGGCGACGCCGGTCAACTCCCTGAGCCAGTCGGTCTGCGGCGACTCAAACGCGGGTCTCGGCCACGCCTCGGCCTGCGATCAGCCGACGGCGCAGGAGTCCTCGCAGACGTTCGTCAAGCGCGTCGTCGGTCTGCCCGGCGACAAGCTGCGAATCGTCAACGGGCAGGTGTTCGACAACGGCAAGGCGGAGCACGGCTCCTACATCCAGTCGTGCGCCAACGACCCCAGTCAATGCACGTTTCCCAAGACGATCACGGTTCCGCCCGGGGACTACTTCATGATGGGGGACAACCGTGAGTACTCCGACGACAGCCGATTCTGGGGTCCCGTCCCTCAGAAGTGGATCATCGGTGTCGCCTTCTTCACCTACTGGCCTCCGGATCGCATCGGCGGACTCTGAGCCGTCGACCGGGAAGGTCACCGCGGGGACGCGCGGCGCGCGCCGGCGCCGCCGCCGGCGTCCCGGCCGCAAGCTGATCGGGTTTGACCGGGCGCTCGGCGTCCGTTTCGTCGCCGGGGCCGACGAGGCCGGGCGCGGGTGCCTCGCCGGTCCGCTGGTCGCCGCGGCGGTCCTGCTTGACCTGGACGCGATCGGCCCCGCGCAGGCGCGCGCCCTCGGGGCGCTCAACGAC
>CAZZWJ010000152.1:0-7279 GCA_964657875.1 uncultured Solirubrobacteraceae bacterium | reverse complement strand
GCACGGCGGGGGCGCACGGTCGGGTGCCTTGACCATCGGGCACCCGCGGGATAGCGTGCGCTGATCGAGACCGCAGGCCAGACCCCCGCCGCCGCCTCGACTGAGGCCTCCGGCGCACCGAGCGGCGAGCGCCTGCACTCCGAGCTCAGTCTCGTCGACGCGTCGGCGTTCTCGGTCGGCCTGATCGGGCCGGTCGGGGCGATCGGCCTCCTCGGCACCGGCGCGGCGCTCGTCATCGGTCGCGCGGTGACGCTCTCGTTCGTCTTCGCGCTGGTCGGCGTCGCGCTCGTCGCCTACTGCTTCATCAAGCTCTCCCAGCACATCTCCCACACCGGCTCGGTGTACGCGCTCGTCGGGGTGACGCTCGGGCCCCAGGCGGGATTCTTCGCCGGCTGGGCGCTGATGGGCGCCTACACCGCGATCTGCTGCGGCTCGACGATCGAGATCGGACTGTTCGGCCAGCAGTTCCTCAACGGCACCTTCGGCCTGCACATCACCCAGTGGTGGTGGCTGGCGCTGATCGGCTTCCTGCTGTTCGGCGCGCTCGCGTTCACCGAGATCCGCGTCATCACCCGGGCGCTGCTCACCTCCGAGGTGATCGGCGCGATCCTGGTCACGATCCTCAGCATCGTCATCCTCGCCAAGGTCATCCTCGGCCACGGCCCTCACGGCCAGACGTTCACGATCGACTTCCTCGCCCTGCCCCACGGCTCCGGTGTCGGCACGGTCGCCAAGGCCGCCGTCTACGGGTTCCTCGCCTTCGCGGGCTTTGAGGGGGCGGCGGCGCTCGGGGAGGAGACCTCCAACCCCAAGCGCGAGATCCCCCGCGCGATCCGCACCGCGGTGATCGTCGTCGGCCTCTTCTACCTGCTCACCGCCGCCGCGCAGTCACTCGGCTACGGCGCCACCGCATCAGGTGCCTCGGCCTACGCCGCCGGCCTGCCGTTCACCGATCTCGGCGGTGGCTACATCGGCGCCTGGTACGCCGACATCCTCAATCTGATGGCGACGATCAGCCTGTTCGCGATCTCGTTGGGGACCGCCAGCGGCGCCGCCCGCGTCATGTACGCCCAGGCCCGCGACGCGACCGGCACCCGGACCGGCCTCGCCGGGCTGTCGAGCAACGGCGCGCCCGCGACGGCGATGGTCGTCGTGCTGATCGTCATCGGCGTGAACCTCGTCGCCGAGCAGCTCGTCGGGGAGAGCGTGCTCAGCGCGACCTTCTCCGCGCTGCAGGTCGGGACGGTGCTCATCCTCGTCGCCTACGTGCTGGCGACGATCGGCGCGATCTGGTTCCTGTTTCTCAAAGGGCCGGCGAAGGCCCCGATGTGGCAGATCGCGATCCCGATCATCGGCGCGGCGTTCGTCTGTTACACGATCTACCGAAACGTCTTCATCGCCCAGACCGGCTCGCTGTCCACGACGCCCTACATCGAGGCGGCGTTTCTCGTGATCGGCCTGGCGGTCGTCCTCATCGTGCCCGGCCTCGCCGGCCGCGTGCGCGCGGGACTCGCCGCCGGCAACGCGCCGTGACGCGGATCTGCTGCGTCCAGCTGCATCCGGTCCTCGGCGACCTCGCCGCCAACCGTGAGCTGACGGTCGCCGCCATCGAGCAGGCGGCGGAGGCCGGCGCCGAGGTCGTCGTGCTGCCCGAGCTCGCCACCTCGGGGTACATGTTCGACTCCCCCGAGGAGGCCGCGGCGGCGGCGATCGGGTGCGACGACCCGCTGCTCGCCGATTGGGGCCGCCTCGCCGGGGAACACGATCTTGTGCTGGCCGGCGGCTTCTGTGAGCGCGGCGACGACGGTCACGTCTACAACAGCGCCGCCGTCCTCGACGCCGGCGGGCTGCGGGCCGTCTACCGCAAGCTGCACCTCTGGGATCGCGAGAAGCTCGTGTTCACCCCGGGTTCGGCGCCGCCCCCGGTCCTGGACACCCGGGTCGGCCGGGTGAGCGTCGTCGTCTGTTATGACCTCGAGTTCCCGGAGCTCACCCGTTCGGTCGCGCTCACGGACACCGACCTGCTGCTCGTCCCCACCAACTGGCCGCTCATGGATCGACCCGACGGCGAGCGCCCGGCCGAGGTCGTGATCGCGATGGCGACCGCCCGCATCAATCACATGGCGATCGCCTGCGCGGACCGCTGCGGAGTCGAGCGGGGTCAGGCGTGGACGGCGGGAACCACGATCGTCGCGGTCGATGGTTGGGTGGCCGGCGAGAGTCGCCGGCCCGGTCCGGTCTACGCCGAGGTCGACCTGACCGCGGCTCGGGACAAGCGCTACACCGAGCTCGCGGACTCCTTCGCCGACCGCCGCCCCGAGCTCTACGGCGACGTCGCCATCGCCCACGCCGGCTGAGGTCGGGCCCCCGCGGGACGGCGCAAACGGCGCGGGGCGCGCCGCTAGCGTGAGCGTCATGGATGAACCGCAGTATCTGAAGTCGCCGGCGACCGCGGCCCGGCGCGGCCCGGATCCGGCGGTCGTGCAGCGCGTGTCGGAGATGCTCCTGCGCATCGAGCGTGAGGGGGCCGACGCGGTGCGCGCCTACTCCCGGGAGCTCGACGGTTGGGATCCACCGAGTTTTGAGGTGACGGCGGCCCAGATCGACGCCGCGGCCGCCGCGGTGCCCGATGCGCTGAAGCAGAGCATCGCGTTCGCCCAGACCCAGATCCGCGGCTTCGCCCAGCGTCAGCGCGACACGCTCGTCGACTTCGAGGCCGAGACCCTGCCCGGCGTGTTCCTCGGTCAGCGCCAGGTCCCGGTCGCCGCCGTCGGCGCCTACTGCCCGAGCGGCCGCGTCCCGATGCTCGCGGCGCCGTTCATGACCGTGCTCGTCCCCAAGGTCGCCGGCGTCGGTGAGGTGATCGCCTGCACGCCGCCCCGCGGCGGGGAGCTGCACGCCCCGACGCTCTATGCGATCGCCACCTCGGGCGCGGACCGGATCTTCGCCCTCGGCGCCGTCCAGGCGCTCGCCGCGATGGCGTTCGGGATCGAGGGGATCGGCCCCGTGGACATGCTCGTCGGTCCCGGCAACGCGTTCGTCGCCGAGGCCAAGCGCCAGCTGTTCGGCCGCGTCGGCATCGACCTGCTCGCCGGACCCTCGGAGGTCGCGGTGATCGCCGACGACAGTGCCGACGCCGAGCTGGTGGCCGCTGATCTGCTCGCCCAGGCCGAGCACGGCCCGAACTCACCCGCGGTCCTCATCACCACCTCCGCGGCGCTCGGCGCCGCGGTGATCGCGCAGGTCGCCCGCCAGCTCGACGCGCTGAGCGAGCGCGGCGCCGACGACACCTGCCGCCGCGCCTGGCAGGACCACGGGACGGTGATGCTCGCGACCGACCGTGAGCACGCCGCGCAGCTCTCCGACGAGGTCGCCACCGAGCACCTCGAGGTCCACACCGCCGACGACGACTGGTACCTGCACCGCCTGCGCAACTACGGATCGCTGTTTCTCGGGTCCCGCGCCACCGTCGCCTTCTCCGACAAGGCGATCGGGACCAACCACACCCTCCCGACCGGCCACGCGGCCCGCTACACCGGCGGCCTGTCGGTGGCCAAGTTCCTCAAGACCCTCACCTACCAGCGCATCGACACCGACGCGGGCGTCCGCGCCGTCGCGCCCCACGTCGCGGAGATCTCCCGCGCCGACCTCATGCCCGCTCACGAGGCGACCGCGACCAAGCGCCTGGTGCGCTGGGGCGACGCCTAAACGCTCAGCGCCAGCTGGCGAGCAGGGCGAGTAGGACCGCCAGCTCGGTGACGGCCACCGTCGCCCCGAGCGTGTCGCCGGTGGCACCGCCGAACGCGCGGCGAGCCCCGAGCGCCGACGCACCGGCGACCCCGAGCGCCACCGCGACGCACAGCCCGCCGCGCGCCGGGCCGGCCACGATCACCGCCGGCGCGGCGGCGAGCACCATCGCGGCCGCCGCCCGGGGCCAGGTCGCACCGAGCCCGGCGCCCAGTCCGTCGGTCCGCGCCGCGGCCGCCAGCCGCCCGTGGACGACTGCCGCACCGCGCCCGCACGCCCCCGCGCCCACCAGGGCGACGAGTCCCCGCGCGGGCGACAGCGAGCTGAGCGCGCTGAATGCCAGGAGCCCCCACAGCACGAGGGAGAGGACGCCGAAGGTTCCGAGCGTCGAGTCGCGCATGACCGCCAGCCGCCGCTCCCGGTCACCGCGAACGCCGAGGCCGTCGGCGGTGTCCGCGAGCGCGTCCTGATGCAGCGCCCCGGTGACGGCGACGATTCCGAGCAGCGCGACCACGACGCTCGGGCCGGCGCCGAGCAGCCCGCCGAGCAGCACCCGCAGCGCTCCGCCGATCGCGCCGACCCCGGCGCCGACGAGCGGAAACCAGGCGAGCGCCGGCCCGAGGTCAAAGCTCCCGCGCCGGTGGGCGGCCGCGGGCACGGGGACGAGCGTGAGGAACGCGACCGCGCCCGCCAGACCCTCCCACGGCCGGCGCAGCTCAACCGGGACCGTCAACCCCGGCCTCGGCGAACGTCCCCATCTCCCGGTGCAGGCGCCCGGCCGCCTCCAGCAGCCCGAGCGCCAGCAGCGCCCCGGACGCCTCGCCGAGGCGCAGTCGCAGGTCGAGCAGCGCCTCCAGCCCGAGCTCTGCGAGCACGAGCCGATGGCCGAGCTCCGCCGAGCGGTGGCCGGCGAGCAGCGTCTCGCCGAGTGAGCGGTCGTCGCGGACTGCGGCGAGCGCCGCCACCGACACGGCGAAGCCGTCGAGGACGACCGGGAGCCGATGCTCGGCCGCGCCGGTGATCGCCCCGGCGATCGTTGCCAGCTCAAGGCCCCCGAGCTCTCTCAGTGCCCCCCGGCCGCTCTCCCGAGCGGCGGATCCGGCGCGGGCGAGTCCCGCCGCGGCGAGCGCGCGCTTGCGATCCAGGCCCGCGGCGTCCACGCCGGTGCCGCGCCCGACGACCATCTCCGGCTCGGCGCCGGTGAGCGCGCACGCGAGGGCGGCCGCGCTGGCGGTGTTCCCCATCCCGATCTCGCCGAGCACGAGGCAGTCGACGCCCCGGGCGGCGAGCTCGCCGGTCAGCCGCCGGCCCACGTCGAGGCAGGCGGCGAGCTGCGCCTCGGAGAGGGCCGGCCCGACGGTCAGGTCAGCGCTCCCGCGCCCCAGCTTGTGGTCGCGCACCCCCGGCGGGGTGTCGGCGACGAGCCCGAGGTCGGCGATCACGAGCTCGTCGCCGCGGCTGCGCGCGAGCACCGCCACCGCGGTCTCTCCCCGGGCCGCGGCCGCGGCGACCTGGGCGCTCACCCGGGCGTCGAACAGGCTGGCGGCGCCGTCGGCGTCGCGTGCGCGGTCGACGAGGTGGCCGTGATCGGCGGCGCACACGAGCACGCCGGCGCGCAGCGGTGCCGGGGGAGGCTCGCCGGTGATCTGCGCCCAGCGCTCGACTGCCGCCTCCAGCGCACCGAGTGAGCCGGCGGGCTTGACCAGCGTGTCGGAGCGGTCCCGGGCGGCGACGGCCCCGACGCGATCCGGCGTGAACCCCGCGGGCGTGCCGGGGTTGGGTGACCCGCTCCAGCGCTCGTGCATCACGACCGCCGAGAGCGGGACCCGGGCGCCCCAGCCCGAGGCCTCGAGGCCCGGGCGCACCGGGCGCTCGTCAGGCCAGCCCAGACACAGCCAGGCGATCGGGTCCACCCGCTCGGGCAGACCGAGCAGTGCCCGCAGATCCCCGGGGCGGTAGAAGCTCACCCAGCCGACCCCGAGGCCCTCCGCTCGGGCGGCGAGCCACAGGTTCTGGATCGCGCAGGCGGTCGAGTAGACGTCGGTCTGCGGGATCGTGCCCCGACCGAGCACCTCGGTCGCCGGGTCGCCGGGGTCACAGCAGACGCACACGCCGAGCGGCGCCTCGACGATCCCTTCGACCTTCTGATCGAGGAAGTGCGCGGCTCGCGCGTGCGGTGACCCGGATGCGGCGTCGAAGCGATCTGACTGGCGGATGCGTTCGCGCTGAGCGAGCGCGCGCACGGCGATCCGCGTCGGCTCAGACGCGACGACGATGAACCGCCACGGCTGCATGAGCCCGACCGACGGCGCCCGGTGCGCCGCCTCGAGCACGCGCTCGAGCACGTCCTCGCCGACCGCGTCGGGCCGGAAGCGACGGATGTCACGCCGGCCGTGGATCACCTCATAGACGGCCTCGCGGACCGCCTCCGCGCTGCGCCACCCGTCTGGCTCGGCCGCTCGAACGGCCGCGCGAGAGGGATCGAATCCGGATGGTGTCGCGGGGCGGGGAAAGCCGGCGGCCATGCCGCGGGAGCGTAGCCACCGGACCCGGTGGCGGATAGGATGGCGCTCATCAGCGTGGCGGTGCGAGGAACCCGGTGGGAATCCGGGACGGTCGCGCCACTGTGACCGGGACGCGCGTCCCGGAAGTCAGAGACTGCACCGCCACGGACCCTTCCGACAACGGGACGCGAGATCCCGAGGAGGCCCCTCAGTGCAACAGCTGTGGCTTGTCCGCCACGGCCCGACGACTGCGACGGAGTCGCGGTCCTTCGGTGCCGACGAACCGCTGCTCCCGGTCGCGTGGGCAACCGCGTCGCGGCTCGCCGAGGTCCTCCCCGACGGTGCGGCGGCCCGCTGCAGCCCCGCCCGGCGCTGCCGCGAGACGGCGGCTGCCGCCGGCCTCGCGGCCACCGTCGACCCCGGCCTCGATCAGGTCGACATCGGCGCCTGGCGCGGGCGCAGCTGGGCGCAGGTCCACGATGCGGACCCGGAGGCGATCACCGGCTGGTTAAGGGACCCGGCGGCGGCCCCCCACGGCGGCGAGAGCCTCGCCACGCTCGCCGCGCGGACCGGCGCCTGGCTGGACGCGATCACCGCCGCCGGGGACCGACTCGTCGCCGTCACCCACTCCGAGATCGTTCGCACCGTTGTGCTGGCGGCGCTCGGCGCCCCGCTGCGGGCGTTCTGGCAGCTCACGGTCGACCCGCTGTCCATCACCGAGCTGCATCGGCACGACGGCACGTGGACGCTGCAGCGCCTCAACGCGGGTCTCGTCGCATGAGGCGCCGGCCGCTGCTCTACGGCTTCGCGCTCGACCTCGCGCTCGGCGACCCGGCCCGCCTGCACCCGGTGGCCGGTTTCGGCCGTTTCGCCGCCGGGCTCGAACATCGTCTGTGGGCCCCGCGGCGGGTGCGCGGCGCGCTCATCGCCGGCACGCTCACCGCCGCCACGGCACTTGCGGCGTCCGTCGCTCACCGGCGGGCCACCGCGCGCTCGCCGGTCGCCGGCGACGCGCTGTTCGCGCTCAT
>CAZZWJ010000151.1:0-7280 GCA_964657875.1 uncultured Solirubrobacteraceae bacterium | reverse complement strand
GCCGAGCCCCGCCGGCGCAAGCCCCGTGACCGGCCGCTGACGATCGTCATCACCGGTCAGGGCAAGGGCAAGTCCAGCTCCGCGTTCGGGATGCTGATGCGCTCGTGGGCCCGCGGCTACCGCTGCGGCGTCTTTCAGTTCGTGAAGTCCGGCAAGTGGAAGGTCGGCGAGCAGAGGGCGGCGGCGGCGCTGGGCGGGATCGACTGGGAGAAGATGGGCGACGGCTGGTCGTGGCTGTCCCGCGATCTCGACGAGTCCGCCGACCTCGCCCGCGAGGGGTGGGCCCACGTCAAGCAGCTGATCGCGCAGGAGCGCTATGAGTTCCTGCTGCTCGACGAGATGACCTACCCGGTGAAATGGGGCTGGATCGACGTGCAGGACGTCGTCGCCACGCTGCGCGACCGGCCCGGCTTCCAGCACGTCGTCATCACCGGCCGCGACGCCGCGCCGGAGCTCGTGCAGCTGGCCGACCTCGTGACCGAGGTGACGAAGGTCAAGCATCCGATGGACGCCGGGATCCGGGCCCAGCAGGGAATCGAGTGGTGAACCCGCGGATCGTCATCGCCGGTACGAGCTCCGGCGCGGGCAAGACGACCGTCGCCTGCGGCCTGATCGGCGCCCTGCGTGCCCGCGGTCTCGTCGTCCAGGGCCACAAGGTTGGACCTGACTACATCGACCCCAGCCATCACGCGCTCGCCTCCGGCAGACCGGGTCGCAACCTCGACGCCTTCCTGTCGGGGCCGGAGCTGATCGCCCCGCTGCTGCGCCACGGCGCGGCGGGGGCCGACATCTCGGTCGTCGAGGGCGTGATGGGCCTCTTCGACGGCGCCTCGGGTCGCGGTGAGCTCGCCTCCACCGCCCACGTCGCCAAGCTGCTGGACGCCCCGGTGCTGCTCGTCGTCGACGGCTCGGCAATGGCCCGGTCGGCCGCCGCCGTCGTCCACGGGTTCGCCACGTTTGACCCCCAGGTCCGCGTCGCCGGGGTCATCTTCAACCGCGTCGGCTCCGACGGACACGAGCAGCTGCTGCGCGAGGCCGTCGCCGACGTCGGGATCCCGGTGCTCGGCGCCCTGCGCCGCGACGAGCGGGTCGTCGCCCCCGAGCGCCACCTCGGGCTCGTGCCCGCGGTCGAGCGCCGTGACCGCGCCCGCAGCGCCCTGGACACGCTCGCCGAGGTCACCGCCGGCAGCTGCGACATCGATCGGATCGTGGCTCTCGCCCGGGCGGCTCCCGCGCTCGGCGAGGCGCCGTGGTCCCCGGCCGCCGGGGCCGACGGGGCCGGACCGGTCCGCATCGGGGTGGCCCGGGGTCCCGCCTTCTCCTTTCACTACGAGGAGAACCTCGAGCTGCTCGCGGCCGCCGGCGCCGAGCTCGTCGGCTTTGATCCGACGGTTGACGAGTCGCTGCCGGAGGAGTGTGACGGGCTCGTGCTCGCCGGCGGCTTCCCCGAGGTCTACGGAGCGGAGCTCGCCGCCAACGCCCCTCTGCGCGGCGAGATCGCCGCCCAGGCTGGCGCCGGCGCTCCGGTGCTCGCCGAGTGCGGCGGGCTGCTCTATCTCGGTGAGTCGCTGGAGGGCCATGCGATGTGCGGAGTGCTGGCGTTGCGCGGCGAGATGGCCGGGCTCACGCTCGGCTATCGCGAGGCGACGTGCCTGACGCCGACCCCGTGGCTGGGCTCCGGGGAGACGCTGCGCGGCCACGAGTTTCACTATTCGCGGGTGCATCCGGCGCGATCGCGCGCGGGCGCGCCGTCGCCGTCGCCGGCCTGGCGGTTGTCGGCACGCGCCCGGACGCGCGACGACGGGGTCGTCCTCGGTGGGGTGCAGGCGAGTTACCTGCACACCCACTGGGCGGCCACACCGGAGCTGGCGACACGGTTCGTCGCCGCCTGCGCGCGAGCGCAGAGCCCGGCGTGACGCTCGCGCTCGTCCTCGGCGGCGTGCGCTCGGGCAAGAGCGCCCATGCCGAAAGGCTCGTCGCGGCCCGCGTCGCGAGCGGGCACGGCGTTGGGGTCCGCTACGTGGCGACCGCCGACCCCGCCGACGGCTCGATGGGCGAGCGGATCGCCCGCCACCGGGCTCGCCGGCCGCCGGAATGGGAGACGGTCGTCGCCGGCGCCGAACTCGCAGCTGCGCTGCACCCGACGGGCGTCACGCTCCTCGATGGCCTCGGGATGTGGATCGCCGGAGCGCTGCACCGCAGCGGCGGGGACCGCGACCTCGTACGGGGCGAGATCGCCGTGCTCGCCGCGGCCGCCGCCGATCACGAGCTGGTGGTCGTCGCCGAGCAGGCGGGGGAGGGAATGCTTCCGCTCGACCCCATTGCCCGCGCCTGGCTGGACGCGCTCGGCGAGGCGACCCAGGCGCTCGCCGCCCGCGCGACCCAGGTTGAGCTCGTCGTCGCCGGCCGGGTGCTGGCGCTCCCCGCCATGGGAGAAATCGGCGACTCCATCGCCCATATCTCCCACCCCACCGCGGGAGTGGTCGTCGCCGAGGACCTCGGCGATCTGCGCGTCCATGGCGACGCCGCCCTCACCCCGGGGTTGCGCGACCACGCGGTCAACGTGCTGGCGGGCGGCCCGCCCGACTGGCTGCGCACCGCGCTGCGCCGCGCCGTCGGCGGCGATGGCGACGAAGACGGCGACGGCGACGGCGTGCTCACGCGCTACCCCGACGAGCGCGCGGCGACCGAGGCGCTCGCCGCCCTCCACGGCCGTGACCCCGCCGAGGTCGTCATCACCAACGGCGCCGCCGAGGCGCTGTGGTTGCTCCCGGCCGCCCTGTGCCCCCGTCTCGCCGCCTGCGTGCATCCCGGGTTCACCGAGTCGGAGGCGGCGCTGCGCGCCCACGGGATCCCCGTGGCCCGCGTGCACCGAGACCCCGACCACGGTTTTGCGCTCGATCCCCACGCCGTCCCCGACGCCGCCGACCTCGTCATCGTCGGCCATCCCGCCTCGCCGAGCGGCACGCTGGACCCGCCCGCCGTCGTTGAGGCGCTCCTTCGACGCCCCGGCCGCACCGTCGTCGTCGACGAGGCGTTCATGTCGATGGTCCCCGGCGAGCCCGGCTCGTTCGCTGCCGGCCCCCACCCCGGCGTGATCGTCGTGCGCAGCCTCACCAAGCTGCTCGCGGTGCCCGGGCTGCGGGTCGGGTACGCGCTCGCGCCCGCCGCGCTCGCCGCCGCGCTGCGGGCCGTCCGACCCCCGTGGTCGGCCAACGCGCTCGCGCTCGCCGTGATCGCGGCCGCGGCCGCCCACCCCGACGAGCTCGCCGCCGCCGCCCGGCGGGCCGCCGGTGAGGGCGCCGACCTCGTCGCGCGACTGGCCACCGTCCCCGGCGTCCGCAGCTGGCCGACCGAGACGAACTTCGCGCTCATCGAGGTCCCCGGCGGCCCCGCGGTGAGCGCCGCCCTGCGCGCCCGCGGCTTCGCCGTCCGTCACGCGCAGAGCTTCCCCGGCCTTCACTCGGGCCACATCCGGGTCACCGCGCGCACCCCGGCGGAGAACGCCGAGCTCGTCGACGCGCTCGCCGAGGCGCTCGCGTGACCCGCATCACCGTCGTCGGGATCGGCGCCGACGGCTGGGACGGCTTGACCCCGCCGGCCCGGGACGCCCTCGCCGACGCCGCGCAGGTCATCGGCTCAGCGCGCCAGCTCGCGCTGCTGCCCGAGGCGATCGGCCCCCGCCGGGTCTGGCCCACGCCGCTCACCCCGCTGCTGGATGAGATCGTCGCCGCCACCGACGGCGGGCCCGTCGCCGTCCTCGCCAGCGGCGACCCGATGCTGCACGGGATCGGGGCAACCCTCGCCCGCCGGACGGACCTCGATCCGGCCCGGCTCACCGTCATCCCGCACCTCAGCGCGTCCGCGCTCGCCTGCGCACGGCTGGGCTGGCCGGCGGCGGAGGTGACGCTCGTCAGCGCCGTCGGCCGTCCCGTCGAGGACGTCGCCGCCCACCTGCAACCCGGCCGCCGAATCGTCGTCTACCTCACCGGGACCGACGGGGCGGCCCGGCTTGCCGGCGCGCTGCGCGAGCGCGGGTACGGACCAAGCCGGTTCGTGGTGATGGCCGAACTCGGCGGCGCGCAGCAGCGCATCACGGACACGACCGCGACGGACTGGGGTGTCGCCCCCGCCGCCCCGCTGCACCTCGTCGCCGTCAACTGCACCCCCGAACCCGGCGCGCCGATCCACGCCCGCACCGCCGGTCTGCCCGACGACGCCTACGACAGCGACGGCCAGCTCACCAAGCGCCACCTGCGCGCGCTCGCGATCGCCGAGCTCGCCCCGACCCCGGGCGACCTGCTGTGGGACGTGGGCGCCGGCAGCGGCTCGATCGCGACCGAATGGCTGCGGGCCGAGCCGACCGCCCAGGCGGTGGCGGTCGAGCGCGACCCCGTCCGCGCCGGACGGATCGCCGCCAACGCGCGCCGTCTCGGCGCCTCGCGCCTGCAGCTCCTCGAGGGCGAGGCGCCTGCCGTCCTCACCGGCCTGACACCCGCCCCGGACGCGATCTTCCTCGGTGGCGGGGTCAGCGTCCCCGGGATGATCGACACGGTGCTGCGCGCGCTCGCCCCCGGCGGCCGGCTCGTCGCCCACGCGGTGACGCTCCAATCCGAGGCCACGCTCGCCGAGGCCCACGGGCGCCTCGGCGGCACGCTCACCCGCATCGAGATCGCCCACGCGCAGCCGCTCGGCTCCTTCACGGGCTGGCGCCCGCAGATGCCCGTCGTGCAGTGGCGCACGGAGCGCGCGCGGTGACCGTGCACTTCATCGGCGCCGGCCCCGGCGCCGCCGATCTCATCACGCTCCGGGCCCAGCGGCTGATCGCCGGCTGTCCGGTGTGCCTGTTTGCCGGTGCGCTCGTGTCCCAGGAGGTGCTTGCGCACGCACCGCCCGGCGCCCGGCTGATCGACACCCGCGACCTCGACCTCGACGCGATCATCGACGCGTTGCGGGTCGCCGACGCACGCGGGGAGTCCGTCGCCCGGCTGCAGTCCGGCGACCTGTCGATCTACAGCGCCGTCGCCGAGCAGATCCGTCGTCTCGATGCCCTGGGGATCGAGTGGGACATGACCCCGGGCGTACCGGCGTTCGCCGCCGCCGCGGCCGCGCTCGGCCGCGAGCTCACCGTCCCCGGAGTCGCGCAGGCGGTGGTCCTCGTCCGCCACGGCGCCCGGGCGTCGGCGATCCCCGAGGGGCAGCGCCTTGCCGACCTCGCCGCGGCGGGCGCGACCATCGTCGTGCATCTCGGCGCTCAGGCGATCGACGAGATCGCCGCCACGATCGCGCACGCCTACGGCCGCGGCTGCCCGGTGGCGGTCGTCGCCAACGCGTCGCGCTCCGACGAGGTCGTCCTGCGCGCCGACGCGGCTCAGATCGCCGAGTTCGTCCGTGCGGCCGGGATCCGGCGCACGGCGACGGTCATCGCCGGCCCGGCGCTCGCCGCCGAGGGCTTTCGCGACAGCCACCTCTACTCGGCGAGCCGTTCGCGATGATCCTCATCCTCGGCGGGACCGGTGAGGCGCGGGCACTCGCCGCACAGCTCGTCGACCGCGGAGTCCCCGTGGTGAGCTCGCTCGCCGGCCGCGTCGCCCACCCGCGGTTGCCGGCTGGAGAGGTGCGGATCGGCGGCTTCGGCGGCCCGACGGCGCTCGCCGCATGGCTCACCGCGCGGCGCACGACCGCGGTCATCGACGCCACCCACCCGTTCGCGCAGCGAATCTCCACCTCGGCGGCGCGGGCGTGCGCGGCGGCCGGCGTTCCGCGGCTGCTCTTGCAGCGGCCGGGCTGGCAGCCGCAAACCGGCGACCGCTGGCACCGGGTCCCCGACCTCACCGCGGCGGCGGCCGCCGTCGACGGCCACGGGGATCGCGTGCTGCTCACCACCGGTCGCCAGGGACTTGAGAGCTTCGCGGGGCTCAGCCGGCCCTGGTTTCTCATCCGCTGCGTCGATCCGCCGACGGTCGCGCTCCCGCCCCGCCACGCGCTGCTGCTGGCCCGCGGCCCGTACACGCCCACAGGGGAGGGGGAGCTGATCGACCGCCACCGGATCGACCTCGTCGTCACCAAGGACAGCGGCGGCGAGCTCACCCGCGCCAAGCTCGACGCGGCCCGCGTACGGGGCCTGGGCGTGATCGTCGTGCAGCGCCCGCCGCGTCCGGCCGGCGATGGCGTCACCGATGTCGCCGCGGCCTGCGACTGGGCGCTGGCTCACGCCTCGGCGCCGATGGTGCGACGCAGCAGGTAGAGGTCCATCACCCAGCCCTTGCGCTGCCGGGCGGCGGCGCGGGCGCTGACGATCAGATCGCCGACCTCGGCCACCGGCCCGTGCATGAGGATCTCGTCGGCCGTCCCCAGATACGCGCCCCAGTAGATCGTCAACCCCGGCTCGCGCACCGTCGTGAAGGCGCAGCGACCGTCGAGCATCACCGCGACGTCGTCGACCCCGTCAGGCAGGCCGGACTGCTCCAGCCGCCGGCCGGTGGTGATCTGAACCGCGCCGCCGACCCGGTTGAGCGCGATCCCGTGACGGGCGGTGAGCGCGTGCAGACTGGACACGCCGGGAATCACCTCGCGCCGGAACGCGACCCGACCCCGGCCGGCGACGTCGTCGAGCACGGCGATCGTCGAGTCATACAGCGACGGGTCACCCCAGACGAGAAACGCGCCGGTCTGCGCCTCGGTGAGGTGCTCGGCGATCGCGGTCTCCCAGGCGTCGGCGCGGTGTCGGCGCCACTCGGCGACCGCGTCGGCGTAGTCCTCGGCGCCGCGGTCACGGCGGGGCTCGGCGATCCGCGCCACCGGCGGGCACGGGTCGAGATGGGCGGCGCAGATCTCGCGGCGCAGCAGGGTGAGGTCTTCGGTGTCCCGGGCGAGCTCGAACAGGACGTCGGCCCGCGCCAGGCCGTCACGCGCCTGGGCGGTGAGCTGGCCGGGGTCACCCGCCCCGATCCCGATCACGAGCACCGTCCGCATCGGCGTCGGGCTCACGACGGCGCGGGATAGCGTCGTGGCGTGTAGACGCGAGCGCCCAGCCCCGCCGTCGCCGCGCCGTGGACGACGCGGGTCTGCGAGGAGCCGACGATCAGCAGCGTGCGCATGTCGACCGCGTCGACGTCGACGGCGTCCAGACGGGTCACCATCACCGACTCCTCCGCCGCGCCGACCGCCCGGGCGACCACGACCGGCGTCTGGGGGGACCGGTGCTCGGCGAGGAGGGCGAGCGCCTCGCCGAGCTGGGCGCGGCGGGTCCGCGACGCCGGGTTGTAGAGCGCCACGAC
>CAZZWJ010000150.1:0-7287 GCA_964657875.1 uncultured Solirubrobacteraceae bacterium | reverse complement strand
CACGAGGCGCGGGATCGGATACGCCCTGCGCGACGCCAACGCCGATGCCGAGGCGCCGCGGGAGGAGGGCGGATGAGCCTGCGCGTCCGCCTCGGCCTCGCCGCCGGCGTCGCGGTCGCCGTCGCCGTGATCGCGGTCTCGGTCTCGGCCTACGCGGGAACGCGATCGGAGCTGTTCAGCCAGATCGACGGCCAGCTGCGCACGGTCGCCGCCGGGGCCCGGTCCTATCCCGGCGACGCCGGTGCGCGCGGCGCACCGCGGGGCGACGGCCTTCCGTTCGGCGCCCGGACGCCGGGCGACGCCACGGGTCACCTCCAGATCCGCGACGAGCGCCGGGTGCGCTTCGGAGGGGCGGCCGGCGTCAACGAGCTGATCTCCCCCAACGGGACCGTCCACGCCCCGGCCGCCCGGGACACGGTGCCGGCCGATGCCCGCGCCCGCCGCCTGGCTCGTTCCGGGCGCGGCGGCTATTTCGCCGACACGACCGCGCGGGGGGTCGCGCTGCGCGTCTACGTCACCGGGATGGGCTCTGCGGGGGCGCTGCTCGCCGCGCTGCCGCTGGGGGCGATCAACCACACGCTGTCAGATCAGCTGCTGCTGCTCGGGGTCATCGCCGCTGCCGGAATCCTCTTCGGCGGACTCCTCGCCCTCCTCGTCGCCCGCGCGGCGCTGGCCCCGATCGCGCGCTTCGCGGGTCAGACGGAGATGATCGCCGCCAGCCCGGAGCGCCTGGAGACCGACCGCGTCGAGGTCCACGGCGGCGACGAGCTCGCGCGGCTGGCGCGGACCTTCAACGACACGCTCGACGCGCTCGCCGAGTCGGTGACCGCGCAGCGCAACCTCGTCGCCGACGCGTCGCATGAGCTGCGGACCCCGATCGCGACGATCCGCGCCAACCTGCAGCTGATGCGCGACGAGGAGCGCCTGCCGCCCGAGGAGCGCGAGGCGCTGCGCCGCGACGTGATCGAGGAGCTCGACGAGCTCACCGCGCTCGTGTCCGACGTCGTCGAGCTCGCCCGCGGGGCCAAGCCGGGGGCGCAGGCCGCCGACGTGCGCCTCGACGAGGTGATCGCCGCCGCGGTGGAGCGCACCCGCCGCCGCGCGCCGGGGCTCGTCGTGTCCGCGGAGCTCGAGCCGACGCTCGTGCGCGGTGAGGGTGACCGGATCGCCCGGGCGGTCGCCAACCTGCTCGACAACGCGGTGAAGTGGAGTCCCCCGCAGGGGGTCGTGGAGGTCGTTCTCGCCGCCGGGACGCTCACCGTGCGTGACCACGGACCGGGGTTTCCCGAGGACGACCTGCCGTTCGTCTTCGATCGCTTCCACCGCGCGCGCACCGCCCGCTCCACCCCCGGATCCGGTCTCGGGCTCGCGATCGTCCGCCAGGCCGCGGAGGCACACGGGGGCGCGGTACGCGCCGCCAACGCACCCGGCGGCGGCGCGCTGATGACGATCGGCTTCGGTCCTGTGCAGGCGATCGCCGTCGAGCTCGTGCGCTGAGCGGCCCGACGGCGGGTGGCTCAGCCGCCGTGGCGGTTGAAGGAGATCACCTGCTGGATCCCGCTCGGCCGGTTGGTGTACTGCATCGTGAACACGTTCAGCGGCGAGAACTTGATCTCGATCGCGGTCGCGCTCGCGTGCCAGTCATTCGGATTGGCGGTGTGCTGGCGGGTGGTCAGCCGTCGTCCCGCGGTCGCGATCGCCGCCCACAGCGAGCGCTGGCAGCGGGCGAGGTCGCCCTTGCCGCAGTACGGGTTGGCCAACGGCTGGGCCTGGTGGATGTGCAGCAGCGACTTGAAGTCGCGGTCCATGTACTGATACCAGCCGCTGTACTGGCCGGAGAGGTAGCCGTCAAAGCGCGGGAAGACCGCGTTGAGGGCGCCGAGGTCAGGGCCGAGCTGAGGGCCCATGACCGCGTTTGAGATCCCCGTCCAGGAGGCCTGGATGATCGCCGCGCCGGGGTTGGCGATCTGCTTGGGATCGGTCGCGCTGGGCAGCAGGTTGGCGCCGTCGTGACTCCAGGCGACGAGCAGGCGCAGCATCTGGGCGGCCTGGTGGTTGGGGGCGTGTGAACCCTTCAGCACCCGGGCGAGCAGCGGCACGGTGAGGACCGCCCGCACGTCCTGGGTCGCCGCCTCGTTCATCGCCGAGGCGACCCCCGCCATCGTCCACTTGCCGTGCTGTCGGTGGCTGCGCAGACCGGCGTTGAGCAGCTGCACGCGCGCGGCCGAGCCGTTGGCGCCGAACGCGTCGGGCGCGGCACCGAAGCCGTGGCCGGCGTCGTTGTTCCAGTTGACCATCGTGCCCCGGACCGGCGTGTGGGCCGGATCGACGGACTGGGGATGACCGGCCGGCGCCAGGTCCCCCCGGGTCTCATAGCGGCCGTTGCCGACCGTCGGCAGGCTCGGGTCGGTGCCGTGCGCGCGGAGCGGCAGCAGCCCCGTCGTGTACTCGGCGACGTGCTTGTCGTCGATGTAGAACGAGTTGAACGTCTGCGGGGTCAGCGCCGCCGCCTTGATGAACGTCTTGGGGCTGTGCACCTGCCCGTCGGATAGCGCGCGGTTGTAGAGCAGATCCAGGACGTCCTTGCCGTAGCTCGCGCGCTTGGAGGTGACGGCGACCTCGTGGCCGGCGACCCGGGCATACCCGATGACCGGGCCGTTGACGGTCGTCTGGAAGCGAACCGGCGAGTGACCGGTCCCACTGGTGAGCGTGCCGGCGTTGAAGGTCACCATCGCGCGGCAGCGGCCGTCGTAGAGGTAATGGGTGCGGCTGTGGTCACACAGCGTCTCGGTGTACTCGTCGGTGTCGTCGGCGCCGGCGGAGGTGAGCGTCGTGGCGAAGTCCTTGCCGCGGCCGATCAGCAGATAGCCGGGAAACGGTGCCGACGTCGCCCCGCGCCAGTCCAGGCCCGGCGCGTGCATGTCGATCTCGAACGTGAGACCGGGGTAGAAGTAGCCGACCTGGGGGCCGCCGACGAGCAGCGGGTGCCCGGTCGCCGAGTACTTGGCTTCGACCATCAGCTCGTTGGAGGCGTGCGGTCGTGGCTCTGAGCGGGGCAGCGTGTTGGCGACCGATGTGGTGACCGCCGGCGTCGTGTGAAAGCTCCCGGGGGTGAGCAGCGAGCTGCCCGGAGCGCCGGGCGTCGTCGGATCCCGGTCGTAGTCGTAGCTCCCGTCGACGGTGGTCGGGCTGCCCGCGTTCAGGTTCTGGCGCAGATCGGAGAAGACGCTGTAACCCTTGGCGACGCCCAGGCGTCGCTCGAGGCTGCTCAGCAGCTCTGAGTTCTGGGCCTGGTTGCCGCCGCCCTCGCCGAAGAACTGGTCCTTGAGCGCGTTGAAGGCGTAGATGTCGACGGGCGTGAACGGCGCCTCGGTGGAGCCGGTGGACTTCAGGTAGGCGTTGATCCCGTCGCAGTAGACGAGGATGTCGTGGTAGACGGCCCGTCCGGCGCTGCCGGCGTGCAGCAGCACCTGGGTCTGGTGGGAGACGACGCGCTCGGTCTGCGCGCTGGGCTGAAACTGGTCGAGCTTGTCGACCAGGCCGATGGCCGACAACCCGGGGGCGTCGATCGCCGCGACCAGCGAGTCATACCGCGCCTGGTCGAGCAGCAGCCCGCGGTCCTCAGCGGCGATCCAGCCCGCCGCCCACACACCGCCGTCGTGGGTGGTGGCGGTGACATGGGGGACGTCGAAGCGGTCGCGCAGGATCGTCACGCCGGCGTAGGGCACCGGCTCCGACGTCGCCGGTCCGTCGGGTCCGACGCCGAAGCCCTCGGACTTGAAGTCCGCGGTGAGCGCGGCGTTGGTGACGTGGCCGGCCAGCGGGGTGAGCGCGTTGTACATCTGCGCCTGGGTGGTCGCCCCCGCCGGGAACGGGTAGCCGCCGGGCTCGCCGGAGGGGATGATGTTCAGCGCGGTCGCCGCGTCATCGGTCGGCGAGGTGGCGCCCAGCGCCACGGGCGCTCCAAACGACAACGCGACGACGGCGGCGAATGCCGCGAGAACCAGCCTCATCCCAACTCCTCCTTCGGAAACCCTTACTTTCGTCGCGCCAACATAACCGATCACCGCGACGTCGAGGACTGCGACCGTGATCGGCCGGTGAGATCGTCAGAGGGTGCCGATGCGATTCAGCGGCCAGTAGGTCGCGATCGCGGTGCCGATGATCCAGCGCTGCGGCACGGGACCCCAGAAGCGGCTGTCGTCGGACTCCGGGCGGTTGTCGCCCATCATGTAGTAGTCGCCGCGCGGAACCGTGATCGTCCGCGTGAACGTGCAGCCGACGTCACCGACGCACGGCTCGGCGTAGGGCGCGCGCTCGCGCCGGCCGTCGCGGTACACGTGACCGTCGCGGATCGACAGCCGGTCTCCGGGCAGCCCGACGACGCGTTTGATGAACGTCTGTGAGGACTCTCGAGCGGTCGGGCGGTCACACGGACTGCCGTCGCCGGTTCCCTGTGCGGGATCGCCGCACACCGCGGGCATCGGGTTGGCGCCCGCGGGCGGGTGAAAGACGACGATCTCCCCGAGCGACGGGTGGGTGTCGACGCGCTGGACGAGCACCCGCTGTCCGACGGCGAGCGTCGGGACCATCGAAGCGCTCGGGATCCGGTAGGGCTTGATCACGAACGCCTGCAGCAGGAAGGCGGCCACGACGGCCACGGCGACGGTCGCCACCAGCTCCAGGAACCCCTTCATCGTCGTGCGCGATCAGGCCAGGCACGCGGCGCCTAGGGCTGGCTCGTGCCCTCGCGGCCGTAGTTGTCGGTGAGCCGGACGACGTCGTCGAGCTGCGGGGTCGAGACCTCCAGCACCTCACTGTCCTCGAGCGCCTCGATCGTGTGCACCTCGCCCGGGCGGTTGCGCCACGTGTGGCCGGGGGAGATCTCCCGTTCGGCGAGCGCATCCGCCGACGGCCCCTTGATCAGCAGCATGCGACCGGACAGCAGATAGTTGCTCTCGTCCTTGAGCTCGTGGAACTGCAGCGAGAGCCGATGACCCCGGTCGACGTGCAGGATCTTTCCCGCGTACTGATCGGTCTGCGCGTACCAGATCTCATAGCCCCACGGCTTCTCGACCCGCCGCGCGCCCGTCTCGTCAGGTGACGCCATCGTGCGATCGTGCCACACCGCGGAGATGGAGGGAGCGCGCATCGTCGACGAGCGCGACGCGGTGGTGGGACCGCGGTGTCGCCGGCCGAGGGGTGGCACGCCGAACACCGCCGGTCCTCGCGATCGATGTGCTGAAGTGGGGTGAACGCAATGGACGAGCTCTTTCACATCGCGCTGGCCGCCGATTGGGAGCGGGCGCTCGACGAGGGGTCTTACCGCGTCTCCACGCTCGGTCGATCCCTCGCGGCCGAGGGGTTCATCCACCTGTCGTTCGCGCATCAGGTGAAGACCGTGGCCGACGCCGCGTACCGGGGCCGGAACGACCTCGTCCTGCTCGAGCTCGACCCGGATCGGCTTCACAGCCCCGTCAAGGTGGAGGCGGTGGCCGATCGCCCGGAGCGGTTCCCCCACCTCTACGGCCCGATCTCTCCCGACGCCGTCACGGCCGTACATCCCCTCACGCCACGCCCCGACGGCTGCTTCGAGCCGGTTGGTGGGCGATCCGGCGGTGGGGGTGCCGATTGAGACGCTCCGTCGATGTCCCTCGCTGATCTCCCCGCCGGCACCCCTGGACGAACCGGGTCGGCAACCAGACGTTCACCGCCGCGCGGACGGCGCGCCCGCGCGACGAGCCCGAGCTCGTGGCGACCTTCACCGTCGGGCGTCTGCGTCTGGCCCGTTGGTCCACGGTCGGCACATCGAGACCCGTCTCACGGGTGAGCGGTTCAGCGCGGGCTGTCCCGCTCGCGCAGCCGATGCAACGTTCATCGGAGTCGCGACATAACCCGTACATGACCGCCCGTCGCGTCCTGTGGGTCGCGAGGTCTGAAGACCGGCGGTCATGGGACTCATCTCACGGACAAGCTGAACTCGAGGTATGTGATGCGCACACGAAGTCTGCGATTGCCGATGGCCGGCCTGACCGCGGCGGCGGTCTGCTCCGCGGCCCTGATCGGGGCCGGGACGGCCGCGGCCACCCCGACCGTCTCGATGGTCGCCAGGGGTCTGAACAACCCCAGGCACCTGACCTTCGGGCCGGGTGGCCACATCTACGTCGCCGTGGCGGGCGTCGGAAGCGCCTACCGCGGTCAATGTGGCTCGCCCGGCCTCGGCACCCGGGGTGCCGTCGCTCACTTCTGCGCCGGACAGAGCTCGGCGGTCGACGAGATCACCCTCACGGGCCAGAACACGCCGCTGCTCAGGCTCCTCCCCTCGGTGCGTGAGACGGACACGGGCGAGGTCACGGGCGTGAGCGCGGTCGCGTTCCACGGCTCCGATCCGGTGGTCCTGATGGGCAACGTGCAATCCAACGCGATCGGCCAGCCCCCGCTCAACGGCGGGGATGCGGGGAGCTTCGGCGGGCTGGCAGAGGGGAGGCGGGTCAGCAAGAACAACCCCCAGATATTCCTGAATGGGGGCGGGGTCGATATCAGCGATTTCTCGGCCACCCATCCGCAGTCGCCGGCGACGCTCGGCGGTCTCCCGGGCGAGACGTTGTACGACTCCGACCCGCATGACCTCGTCCCCTACAAGGGCGGTTATGCGGTCGCCGACGCCGGGGCCAACGACGTGCTGCTCGTCAGCTCCAGGTTCCGGGTGTCGATCGCGGCGCGCCTGCCCACGGAGACCGAGACCGCTCCGGCGGGTGCGCTCGGCCCGGGCTCCCCCGCGCAGACGATCGCCGCCCAGGCGGTTCCGTCGTCGGTGACCGTCGGGCCCGACGGCGCGCTGTACGTCGGCGTCCTGCGCGGTATCCCCGGCCTGCCGGGCAGCGCGGCGGTCTACCGGGTCGTCCCCGGCCAGGCGCCCGTCGCGGTCGTCACCGGCCTCACCCGCGTGAGCGACCTCGCCTTCACCCGGGCGGGCAAGCTCCTCATCCTCGAGAACAACACCGGGGGCGCGCTCGCGCCGCCGAACACCCCGGGTGCGCTGCTCAGCGCCACGCTCGACGGCACCACCCCGGTGACGGCGGCGAATCTCGACGTGCCCGGCCTCGTCGACCCGGTCGGCCTCGCGGTCGGTTCGAGCGGCGACGCCTACATCACCAACCATGCGTCCGGGGCCCATCAGGGCGAGATCATCAAGGTCAGCGGACTGGCCTGAGCCGTTTCGTCGTCACCGTCGCCTCCCCGGCGGTGCGGTCGCGACCGCCGGGGAGAGAGCCTCGGGCGTCTCGC
>CAZZWJ010000149.1:0-7330 GCA_964657875.1 uncultured Solirubrobacteraceae bacterium | reverse complement strand
CGACAAGGGCATGGCCAAGATCAAGGCCAACTACGCCACGTCGGTCAAACGCGGTGCTCACGCGGACCTGGGCGACCCGCACGCGGCGCAGCGGGGAGCCGCTTGAGCCGAGCGCGAAGCGACTGTCCGACAGCTCGTCGAGGACCTGCAGCCGACCCCATCCGATCGGCGACAGCGGTCGGCGGACCTCGATCGTCGTGGTGAACCGGGTGCCCTCGGTGACCCGCTCGGCGGTGAGGATCCGCGCCACCCGCGCCCCGCGCACGCTCCACAGCACCCACAGCGGCGCGAGCAGCCCGATCACGCCGAGTCCCACCCCCGCCACGAACAGGGGGCCGGCGGCGAACACGAAGGCGACGAGCACGAGCAGGGCGCCGGCCGCCGTGACGCCGAGCGCGCGGCGGGCCCGCAGCTGCGCGCGGCGGGCGCTCACAACGCCCGCACCGCGGCGACGGCATCCTCGATGACCCGGCCGGCGGCGCCCCGCGGCGTCTCGGGCGCGAGCACCAGACGGTGGGCGAGCACCGGGCCGGCGAGCGCCTGGACGTCGTCGGGCAGGGCGTGGTCGCGGCCGGCGATCATCGCGTGGGCCTTGGCCGCGCGCAGCAGCATCAGTCCGGCGCGCGGACTGGCGCCGAGCTCGACGCGCGGATCCTCGCGGGTGCGCCACAGCAGCTCGACGATGTAGTCGCGCAGCGGCGGGGCGGCCCGGACGCGGGCGGCGGCGTCCTGGGCGGCGAGCAGCTCGGCGGCGGTGATCACCGGTGACAGCGCGAGCACCCGGTCGCCGGTCGCGTGCGCGGACAGCATCTCCGCCTCGGCGCCGCGGTCGGGATACCCGAGCGAGACGCGGACCATGAACCGGTCCACCTGGGCCTCGGGCAGCGGGTAGGTGCCCTCGTACTCGATCGGGTTCTGGGTGGCGATGACGACGAACGGACGGGCGAGCTCGTGGGTGTGGCCGTCGACGGTGACGCGGCGCTCCTGCATGCACTCGAGCAGCCCCGACTGGGTCTTGGGCGACGCGCGGTTGATCTCGTCGACGAGCACGACGTTGGCGAACACCGGCCCGGGACGGAACTCAAAGCTCGCCGAACGCTGGTCATAGACGTTGGTGCCGACGACGTCGGCCGGCAGCAGGTCCGAGGTCCCCTGCACCCGCGCGAACTGGCAGTCGACCGATCGGGCGAGCGCCCGCGCGAGCGCGGTCTTGCCGACTCCGGGGTAGTCCTCGACGAGCACGTGGCCCTCGGCGAGCATCGCCACCAGCACCGGCGTGAGAACCGCGGGCGCGATCTGGACGGCGGCGGTGACGTTCGTGGCGATGGCGCGAACCGTCGCCGCGACGGCTTCACACTCGTGCGGGGCGACCGGTGTGGGCTCGGTGGTCATCGGTGGTCGGGGGGAGTGAGCAGAGTGCCTGCACGCGGTCGAGGATGCCGTCGGCGATCGTGTCCTTCCCGGCGCGGGGAAGCTCGGTGACGGTCCCGTCGGCGGTGAGCACCGTCACCTGGTTCTCGACGGCATCAAAGCCGATCCCCGCCTGGGCGACGTCGTTGAGGACGACCGCGTCCAGCCGCTTGCGGGTGAGCTTGGCGCGGGCGTGGTCGAGGATCCGCGTCCGGTCGGACGCATCGGACTCCCCCGACTCACCGATCCCGTGCTCGGCGGCGAACCCGACGAGCACCTGCCCCGGGCGCCGGCGCTCCGAGAGGCCGCTGAGCACGTCGGGGGTCGCCTCGAGCTCCAGGCGCGGCGGGCCGGCGTCCTTCTTGAGCTTGTGGGCGACCGGGTCTCGGGGGCGGAAGTCCGCGACGGCGGCGGCCATCAGCAATACGTCTGAGTCGGCGAAGTGCGCCGCGCACACCCCCGCGAGCTCGGCGGCCGTCGCCACCTCGAGCACCCGCACCGCCGCGGGCGCGCTCAGCGACACGTTGGCGGCGACGAGCGTCACGTCGGCTCCGCGGGCGGCCGCCCGGCGGGCGAGCGCGTAGCCCATCCGCCCGCTCGAGCGGTTGCCGATGTAGCGCACGGAATCGATCGGCTCCCGGGTGCCGCCGGCGGTGACGAGCACCCGGCGCCCCCGCCACGCGCCCGCGGCGGCGCCGATCACGTCGCCGGCGCCGAGCACCGCCTCGACGGCCGCCAGCAGCTCCGGGGGTTCGGACATACGCCCGGCGCCGTGCTCACCGTGGGAGGCGAGCTCGCCCGTGCCGGGACCGACGATCACCACCCCGCGCGAGGCGAGCGTGGCCAGGTTGGCCTGGGTCGCGGCGTCGGCATACATGCGGTCGTTCATCGCCGGGGCGATGAGCAGCGGGCAGTCGGCGGCCAGTGCCGCCGCGGTGAGCAGCGAGTCGGCATGGCCTCCGGCGAGCGCCGCGATCGTGGACGCGCTCGCGGGGGCGATCAGGTAGGCGTCGGCGCGCTGGGCGAGCGCGAGGTGGGTGATCGGCGCCCGGTCTGACGACGGCTCACCGGGATAGGCGCCGTGCAGCGGGTCCTCGGTGAACTCGTCGGCGAGAACCGGGGCGCCCGTGACCGCGGCGAACGTCGCCGGTCCGACGAACCGGGCGGCGTTGGGGCTCTGGATGACGCGGACCGCGTGTCCGGCCCGCACGGCGAGCCGGACCACCTCGACCGCCTTGTAGGCAGCGATCGAGCCGGTGACGCCGACCAGCAGCCGCGACACCGCCGCTTCCCCCGGTCCGGTGCGGCGACCTAGCGGTAGTGGTACTTGATCTTGCCCTGAGCGACTTCCTCGAGGGCGATCGTCAGGTAGTTCTTGGAGCGCGTGTCGACCATCGGCGGCGGGAACTCGTCGAACGTGCCCTCACCGAGGTTGTGGTAGTAGCTGTTGATCTGACGGGCGCGCTTGGCGGCGACGACGACGCTGGCATAGTCGGAGTCGACGTGGTCAAGGAGCTTGTCGATGCGGGGAGAGATCACGGGGTCGTCCTCTGCGGTCGAAGGGCGGGGCGGCGTACGGCCGCGAGGCCCTCAGGTTAGCCGACGGTCAGCCCGGCGGAGACGATCGCGGCGAGCTCGTCGATCGCCGGTTCGAGGCGGTCGTTGACGACGACGTGGCCGAACTCGGCCCGGGCCGCGAGCTCGCGCTCGGCGCTGTCGAGCCGCTGCTCGATCTGGGCGGGGGTGTCGGTGCCGCGCCCGATCAGCCGCTCCCGCAGCGCGGCGGTGGAGGGCGGCGCGATGAACACCTGCAGCGCGCCGGGCATCGCCTCCCGGACCTGACGGGCGCCCTGGACCTCGATCTCAAGCACCACGGGGGCCCCGGCCGCGGTCGTGCGCTCGAGCTCGGCGCGCAGGGTGCCGTAGCGCCGGCCGGAGTACGTGGCGTGCTCGACGAACGCCCCCGCGGCGACCCGCCGCTCGAACTCCTCGGTGCTGAGGAAGTGGTAGTCCACGCCGTCACGCTCGCCCGCCCGCGGTTCCCGGGTCGTCGCCGAGATCGACAGCTGCAGCTGCGGGATGCGAGTGATCAGACCCCGGATCAGCGTGCCCTTGCCGACCCCCGAGGGGCCGGTGATCACGAACACCCGGGCGGGTGGGGACGGGCTCACGGGCGCGGGCGGAATCGCCTGAGCAGCCGGAGCGGCGCGGGACCTATCGCCGCAGCAGGGCGACGAGTTCGCCGCGCTGGCGCTCGGACAGGCCGCCGAGTGTCTTGCTCGGCGAGATCCGGCACTGGGAGAGGACCTTGTTGACCTTGACCCGCCCGTACTTGGGCACGGCGAGCAGCAGGTCGAACACCTTCGCGGTGGCCAGGTACTCCGGCGGATCGAGCAGCAGCTCGTGGATCGGCTGGCGGCCGGCTTTGAGGTCGCGCTTGAGCTGCGCGCGGCGACTGCGGATGTCGTTGGCGCGCTGCAGCGCCTCCATGCGTTGCACGAGCGACCGTTCGGGCGCAGCGACGGGCTTCTGGAACGATTCACTGACCGGCGGCATGGGCGGCGACTATACATCTTGGGTGCGGGCGATCAAGGCTACGCGGGCCAATTCGACTCGACCTCTACTTGAGCTTGAGCATTGTCGAGCCTGATGGCGTCGATAGCGTGGTTTTGCAGGCGCTTTGCCTTGGCCGGTCGCGCTCGACCCGATCTCGGCCCCAGCCGCTCGACGACCCGCTCCGGATCCTGGGAATTCGCCCACGAGGCCGTCCGATCCGTCGCCTCGGCCCCGGTCTGAAACCGGGCGCTGAACGGGGGCTCGGAGCGGCGCGCGGGTGTCAGGATTCGGTCAGCGGGACCCGGCGGCCGTGGAGCTCCTGCAGCGACACCACCTGGGGCTCGGACCGGCGGGCGGCGAGGATCGCGCGGACGGCCGCCATCCCGCCGGAGATCGTCGTGATGCAGGGGATCCCACGCGCGACCGCGGCGGCCCGGATCTCATAGCCGTCGCTGCGCGCCCGGGTGCCCGTCGGGGTGTTGATGACGAGGTCGACCTCACCGCGGACGATCCGCTCGACGACGTTGTCGGGCCCCTCCCCCAGCTTGTTGATCGCCTCCGCGCGGATCCCCATCCGCCGCAGCGCCTGCGCGGTGCCACGGGTGGCGATCACCTCGAAGCCGAGCTCCTGCAGCGAGCCCGCGATCCCGGTGGCGGCGGGCTTGTCGCCGTCGGCGACGGTGAGGAACACGGTGCCGCCCTGCGGCAGGCGGGCCCCGGCCGCCGCCTGGGCCTTGGCGAACGCCGTCGGGAAGTCCTCCGCGATCCCCATCACCTCGCCGGTGGAGCGCATCTCGGGGCCCAGCAGCGAATCGGCCCCGGCGAAGCGACTGAACGGCAGCACCGCCTCCTTGACGCACACGTGGCTCGGCGGGTCGGACTCCGCGGGGGGATCGGGCAGCTCGAGGTCGGCGATCGACTCGCCGAGCATCACCCGGCAGGCGTGCTTGGCGAGCGGGATCCCGATCGCCTTGGAGACGAACGGCACCGTCCGTGACGCCCGCGGGTTGGCCTCGATCACGAACAGGCGCTCGTCACCGCGCACGGCGAACTGGACGTTGAGCAGGCCGACGACCCCCAGCGCCCGGGCGATCCCGGTCGTCTGCTGCGCGATCCGCGCGAGCATCTCGTCGCCGAGCGTGTGCGGCGGCAGCACACACGCCGAATCGCCGGAGTGGATGCCCGCCTCCTCGACGTGCTGCATGATCCCCGCGATCCAGACCGCCTCGCCGTCGCACAGGGCGTCGACGTCGACCTCGATCGAGTCCTCCAGGAAGCGGTCGAGATAGATCCGATTGCCCTCGGGCGTGCGGACCCGGGTCAGGTAGTCCTCGAGGCCGGCGACGTCGTAGACGATCTCCATCGCCCGGCCGCCGAGCACGTAGCTGGGGCGCACGAGCAGCGGGAACCCGACCTGCGGGGCCCGCGCGAGCGCCTGCTCGGGGCTGTCAGCGGTCGCGTAGGGCGGGGCGTCGTAGCCGAGCTCGTCGAGCAGCGCCCCGAAGCGCGAGCGGTCCTCGGCGAGGTCGATCGCGTCGATCGAGGTGCCGAGGATCGGGATCCCGGCCGCGTGCAGTCCGGCGGCGAGCTTGAGCGGGGTCTGTCCGCCGAACTGGACGACGACGCCCCTGGGGCGTTCGAGCTCGCAGACGGCGAGCACGTCCTCATGGGTGAGCGGCTCGAAGTACAAGCGGTCGGAGGTGTCGTAGTCGGTGGAGACCGTCTCGGGGTTGCAGTTGACCATCACCGCGTCGCGGCCGGACTCCCGCACCGTCTGGGCGGCGTGCACGCAGCAGTAGTCGAACTCGATCCCCTGACCAATCCGGTTGGGCCCCGAGCCGAGGATGATCACGCTCTCGCGCTCGCCGCGATCCACCTCGTGGCGGGGCGCCCCGTCGGGCCCGGGCCGCTCCCAGCCCGAGTAGAAGTACGGGGTGCGCGCCGCGAACTCCGCCGCGCAGGTGTCGACCGCCTTGTAGGTGCGGACCATCCCGGGGGGGTTCTGGGCCGCCTCCGGGTGCAGGGCGATCTCCTGCAGCTCGTGCAGGAACCACGGGTCGATCGAGGTGCGCTCGTGAAGGACCTCGACGCTCACTCCGCGGGCGAGCGCCTGCAGGACGTGATCGAAGCGCTCGGCCCCCGGGCGGGCGGCGAGATCGAGCAGCTCGGCCTCGTCGTCGGGGAACACCGGCGTCGTGTCGAGCTCGCGGGAGCGCAGCGCCTTGGCGAACGCCTGGCCGAACGTGCGCCCCAGCGACATCGCCTCGCCGACCGACTTCATGTGGGTCGTCAGCTCGGACTCCGCGCCGGGGAACTTCTCAAACGCGAACCGCGGCCACTTCACGACGCAGTAGTCGAGCGCCGGCTCGAAGCTCGCCGGGGTCGCGCGGGTGATGTCATTGGGGATCTCCTGCAGCGTGTAGCCGACCGCCAGACGGGCGGCGATCTTGGCGATCGGGAAGCCGGTCGCCTTGCTCGCCAGGGCGCTTGAGCGCGACACCCGCGGGTTCATCTCGATGATCACGATCTCCTCGGTCGCGGGGTTGACCGCGAACTGGACGTTGGAGCCGCCGGTCTCCACGCCGACGGCACGGATCACCGCGATCGCCTGGTCGCGCAGACGCTGATAGAGCGCGTCGGGGAGCGTCTGCTGGGGCGCGACGCACACGCTGTCGCCGGTGTGGACGCCCATCGGATCGAGGTTCTCGATCGAGCACACGATCACCACGTTGTCGGTGTGGTCGCGCATCACCTCGAGCTCGAACTCACCCCAGCCGAGCACCGATTCCTCCAGCAGCACCTGGGTGATCGGCGACGCTGCCAGTCCGCCGCCGACGACCCGCTCGAAGTCGGCCTCGGAGTGCACGACGCCACCACCGGTTCCGCCGAGCGTGAACGCCGGGCGCACGATGAACGGCAGGCCGAGCTCGTCGCGCGCCGCGTAGGCGTCATCGAGGGTGGTCGCGATCACCGACCGGGGGACTCGCAGGCCGGCCGCGTGCATCGTGTCGCGGAACCGTTCACGGTCCTCGGCGCGGTCGATCGCGTCGTAGTCGGCGCCGATCAGCTCGACCCCGTAGCGGGCGAGCGTCCCGTCCTCGTGCAGCGCCTTGGCGAGGTTGAGCGCGGTCTGGCCGCCGAGCGTGGGCAGCAGCGCGTCCGGGCGCTCACGGGCGATCACCTGGGTCACCGGCCCCGGGAGCAGCGGCTCGATGTAGGTGGTGCTCGCCACCTCCGGGTCGGTCATGATCGTCGCCGGGTTGGAGTTGACGAGGATGACCTCATACCCCTCCTCGCGCAGGATCCGGCAGGCCTGGGTGCCCGAGTAGTCGAACTCGGCGGCCTGGCCGATCACGATCGGGCC